>JAQBHK010000504.1:0-3733 GCA_032127815.1 Desulfobacterales bacterium | reverse complement strand
ATGAGATATTGGGATATACAGAATTAATTCTGTATAGTAATTGTTATCTAAAAATAGAGACAAATAGAGTATTTGGACTCCTATTAAAAGCAATACCATCCTGCGCAGTTGCGCTTTGTTTCACAATTGGGAAGGCGATTTATAATTATAAGGTACGTCATCGCCCACTTGGAAGAATACTACTCAATGCGACGCTCACATCCGTATTACACTCCGCAAGTGATATACTTGTAGCTTTCATATTCCCTGACTTTGAATTGTCACTTGATCAGGATAAGTGTTTTAAAGTTCCTCTAAATATGCTTGCTGAGTCAACTGCAACTCAGTTATTGGATAGCGGATTGTCCTCACTGGTGAGTCCATATACCATTAGTCAATTACCGTCTGGTACGGCCCCTAACATGGCAGTGCATTGGACAGCCAGGGCCGAGCCGTTTTAAAGTATTTTTCCAAAATCAACCCTTTTAATCTTTGGCGTATTTCAGTGGAAGGCCTGGCTGCCACTGACCGCCGCGTTAGTGCGACCATAAAATAAACAAACACGGGTTGAAATAGCATGATGTCCGTGTTACTATGATTTCATGATAAAAAATTTCAAGGACAGGGCAACAGAGGACATTTTCAACGGTATAGATAGCAAGGTCGCCAGGAAAGCCTGTCCTAAAAATTTATGGAGAATAGCCGCACGAAAACTTGATCAACTCGATTCGGTGTCATCCATGGATGAACTCCTAGTTCCACCGGGCAACAGATTAGAGGCTTTGTCCGGAAATCGCAAAGGCCAATTCAGTATTCGTATTAACGACCAGTTTCGGATATGTTTCAAATGGACCGAAACCGGACCGGTGGATGTTGAAATTACAGACTATCATTGAATCATAATATTTGAAGGGAGCTACAAATGGTACGGATACCAACCCACAGAACACCAACCCACCCTGGGGAAATGCTCATTGAGGAATTTCTGAAGCCAATGGGCCTCACACAACGTGAATTAGCTGATGCTATACATGTACCCTATCAGAGGATCAATGAAATCATCAATGGACGCCGCGGAATGACGCCGAGTACAGCTTTGAGGCTTTCAAAATTTTTTGGAATGACCCCGGATTTTTGGATGAATCTGCAGCTCCGATGGGATCTTTATTTTGCCAAAAAATCCGAGGCCGATGAACTTAATAACATTAGGCCTCTTTCGAAGCTGAAAACCGGTCTTGCATCTTCCATCGCCCAACAAGGCGCTGGACAGTGATCATTGTTCCGCTACGCTCCACAATGACACGTCAGCTTTCCGTTGTGCATCATAGCACTTTGAACGGAATTGCACGTTAGAGGAAGTCATGGTCTCGGCAAAGAAAGGTGACGGGAGTTCTAAACCTGACGGCGAAGATTACGCGAAGCTGAGCGAATACTCTGATCACCGCAGACAGGAACTCTCAAAAATGTTTTCTCCAGTTGTGGAGTAACAGATCATTACGGTGCGTTGATCTGCAGAGTGACAAACGCTTTGGGTGGATCGCCACCGACGTCAGCGCAGGACGTAGTCATTAGAGATTTGATGGTCGACGTTTTCGATTTTCTATGGGAATGGCGCGGAAAACAAAGGTGTCGCGTCTTCATTCTTGACACATCTTAATGGTAAAATTGCCTGAGTGTCCAGACTCTGGACTTATTTCGTGTATCGAGGGATTTTTGTAATCGTCGACAAAACCAACCAGATGCTGGCATGTAATCTTTTTAACAGACCGGATTTTATGAGCTTTCAGGAAGGTTTCGAATTCGCTCAACCGGGCGGTCAACGCTTGAATGGAACGGTGAGAAAAGTCCGCAAGCCGGCAATAATCCAAAAACTGATTGCAATAACGATGAAGCATGAAGGCACCTCCGTTGTTTCGTAAGCACGCTTCATCATGAAATGCCCGTCAATACAAGGCAAACTGCGCTAACTGCGGGGTTTGTGGGTTAGACCGGAGGCATCTCCGGGTGAGAGAGGTCAATTCAGTTATGTCACGAAATGTAGATGATGCGCTTCGCTCCGTGGTGGGAACACCTGGGTTTCCGTCCTTCGTCAGCGCTCACCCTTACGTACTGATTCCATCAGGTTTCGACGAAGTGCGTATGGGTTTCTTTAGCCTCACATGCCGAAATGCTGCGAGCTATGTGTGTTACTGCCGAGGCCATGACCTCCCTCAATTGGGATGCACTACCAGCAGAGGCGTATCGCCCCCGACGAACGAATTTTTTTCGTCAGGCATCATCCGGGGCCTGGTTTCACCCCTGCCTGTATCAGCCCGTTATAACCCTATCGGAAATATTTATTTCAACAGTTACTTCTGCCAACTTAACGCTTGACGTTAGTAACGCCTGGCGTTATTGTATTGCCATGATAAAATCTTTTCGGAACAAAGAAACTGAAAAAATATTTAACAGACATTTTTCAAAGAAAATTCCGTCAGACATTCAACATCAGGCGCGTAGAAAGCTGGTTATGATAGATGCGGCACCTGAACTATCTGTCCTACGCATTCCACCAGGTAACAGGCTTGAAGCTCTAAAGGGTGACCGCAAAGGACAACATAGTATCCGCATCAATGACCAGTGGCGAATCTGCTTTAATTGGAAAGCCGGGGACGCCTATGATGTAGAGATTACGGATTATCATTAGGAGGTAAACATGACTGAGAAAAAGCTGTCTCCCATACATCCCGGCGAAATTCTTGAGGAGGAATTTTTAAAACCTATGGGTATTAGTCAGTATCGACTGGCCAAAGACATAAGCGTACCCCCAAGGCGTATTAACGAAATTGTTCATAAAAAACGTTCAATTACAGCTGATACAGCTCTGCGTTTAGGTCGATTCTTTGGAATACCGCCTCAGTTTTGGCTCAATCTTCAAAGCCGGTTTGATCTTGAAGTTACAGAAGATTTGCTGGCAGGTCGTCTTGAAAAAGAGGTACATATACTTAAATCAAATGCGGCTTAAATCCGCCGACAATTGATGGAATAGATGTCGATGAATTCATCCGCAGAAATGCCGATCCGATATGGTTACATCAAAATGAAATGTGGGAGTACATGACTGATGATGACGAGTCATGATTTCCCAACCAGCGGGTGAACTTGAGCGGGTATAAATCGCAGTGGGGATGCTTGAGCCCTGTGATGGGTCTCTTTTCAAGGCGAACGCCGCAACCTATCACGCAGGGTTCTGAGGGGGCTCGGGGCCGGCAACAGCCCCCGGCTACCCGGTGGATATAAAACCATATAACAAGCCATATAACAAGCCATATAAACATATTGACACATATCTTGATCTGCCGTATCTTAATCGCATGACAAAACGTTCTGATTTTGAGTGGGATTCTTCCAAAAACAAACTTAACCAAGAAAAACACGGTGTCTCCTTTGCATTAGCGCAGCTTGCTTTCCTGGATTACAATCGTGTCATTTTGGAGGACCTGGAACACAGTAATGATGAAAAGCGGTATTATTGCCTTGGCAGAGTCGCTAGTGGAATTATGACAGTAAGATTCACCTATCGGAAAAACAAAATCAGAATTATCGGCGCCGGATATTGGCGGAAAGGGAAAAAGATATATGAAAGGGAAAATAAAATACACGGATGAGCCAATTGGAAAGGTGAAGGTCATTTCAGACTTCCTTCCTTCACCTGAGGAACTGGCCTTGAAGGATGAAACAGTTAAGGTAACTATCGCCCTTAGCAAGGCCAGCG
>JAQBHK010000503.1:0-5557 GCA_032127815.1 Desulfobacterales bacterium | reverse complement strand
TAATCTGCGGATAATAAATCCCTCAGCGCCTTTGCCTGCCCAGTGAAATTCACGATAGTGAGGAGCGCAGCGTATTTAACAGGGGCATGAACCAATCTTTTATCCCTTCGCATCAAGGCTCATCGAACCGCTCCTAAAGCCCCCTGGCACGACGTAGCTTCAGCGTAGGCAGCCAAGTCCTTGGGGGCGCTCCTCCAGCAACCAGTAACCAGTATCCAGTAACCAGCATCCCACCTGCCCGGCGAAGCCTGGGTAACCCGCAAAGTGTGTAAAATCGACACAACTTTGCCGTCGCCATAACACCGCCTTTGTAACATATTGTAACATCAAATGATTTGTCTTGATTTTTATGCGATATTCAACTATGCATGGTGCGAGTTGTTACAGGAGGAAGGCTATCGGGCACATCCCTTGATAATCACCAACTGTTACCTTGTATGATTGGTTCTGGGTTCAGGGTTCTAGGTTCAATGGAACGCGGATAACACAGATTAAAACTGATCTACGCAGATACAGATAAAATAATATATAATCCGTAAAAATCTGCAAAATCCGTGTCATCTGTGGTCTATGGATCACAAACAAAACATCCCTCCCTGACTTGCACTCAATTGAGGTGTTACTTCAGAGCACGCCAATTCTTCAAGGACGTTCCCAAAGTTACTAAGCCGGATAAATCTTCAACAAAAATAGCGGCTATCTTCCCATTTGAAGTTAACCTTACTCCGTTTAATATAATTTGTTGCATGATAAACAGAAGGCGGCAGGTTTAATTCATCCCTGCATGATATCCAGAAACCACTTAATCACTTGTTTGCCAGAGATGATAACGAATGAATGAATTCGCCCAAGCAGTTAGCGACGTTGAAAAAAAGTATTCTAAGTTGCTTGCTTCGCCCAAACATCGGATGGGTGATTTGCCAAAAGATATGCCTTTGGCAGGGATATACCTTTTATCCGAACATGGCAAAGCCTTGTATGTAGGCCGGACAAACAAATTACGGAATAGACTGCAATATCACACACGAAATAGCCATAATCAGGCGACCTTCGCATTTCTCCTCGCTCGCGAAAAAACTGGTAAGACAAAAGCCTCATATCAGAAGGCCGGGTCACGGGAGGACTTGCTGACTCAACCCGATTTTAGATCTGCGTTCGATGCAGCGAGGCAGCGTATCAAAGAAATGGATGAGTTTAGGGGTCAAGTCTGCCCTTGACTCATTTAGTTTAATAATATAGTGTTTTTATTATGAGTAGACCGTTGAGAATAGAATATCCAGACGCCTGGTATCATGTAATGAACCGTGGCAGGAGAGGCGAGGAGATATTTACCGACAATCATGATTACCAGATGTTTGTTGATCTTCTCGTTGAGACCACGGAAATATGGAATTTTCGTATATCAGCTTATTGTCTGATGCCAAACCATTATCATGTTCTTGTACAGACCCCTGATGCGAACATATCCAGAGGTATGCGGCACCTTAACGGTGTCTATACTCAGAGATTTAACAGGCGCCATTTTTGTGATGGCTCATTGTTCCGCGGCAGATACAAGTCAATTTTGGTTGGCGGTGACGCTTACCTTTTGCAACTGGTCAGATACATCCACCGCAATCCCTTGAAAGCCGGGCTTACAGATAAACTATATCAATACGTATGGAGCAGTCATAAGGGTTACCTGTCGGTTGCTCGAAAATGGGAATGGCTGCACAAACGGTTCATTTTCTCGATTCTAACAAACGATACCAGACAATGGTTGAAACAATACAAACAGTTTATGTCAGTGGATACCGACCAAGAACTCACAGATATTATTGAAAGCAAAAGATGGCCTTCAACCATGGGGCCGTCTGATTTTATCGATTGGGTCAAAGGCAGATACTATGCTTTAAAAGCAGACGATGATATTCCCCAGTCAAAAGAGCTTGCACCGGGCAAGGATTCAATAATAAGGGCTGTTTGCGATTATTGGAATGTGGCTGAAGCTGATCTTGTGAAATCGAAACGGGGACAGTTCAATGAACCAAGAAATGTCGCTATCTATCTGACGCGCAGGCTTAGACATGATAATCTTCAAGAAATAGGCAATCAGTTTCAGATGAATAAATATAGTTCAGTAAGCAGCATTATCGAGAGGATGAAAACCAGGATAGATGCCGACAGACAGATCAAAAAGCGTATCAACGAACTTTGCAGCACAATAAAGAGTCAAGAGCAGACTTGACCCCTATGGTATAAGCTAAATGACTTACAATTTTGACCCCGATAAATGGTATGAAAACGAAATCGAGTTTTTCGAGAACAGTTATAAATCTGGGGAAATATCTGAGAAAGAATATGAAGAGTCTTTAGAGAAACTCAATAAAAGACATGAAGAAATGTGGAGTCGGTTAGATGGAACTTATCAACTCCCACATTAATTTAAAATGCAATTAGAGGAAGGAATCAGGGAAAAACGTAAAATTTGCCTGGATTAAAAAATTGATATTGTTGGGAGGCAATTTTCATGTGCGAATTACTTGGTCTTTGTTTCAACAAAGAGGTTTCCTTTCGTTTGGCATTTGCCGGTTTAAAGGCCGGGGCAAGGGAGAATCCTGATGGTTGGGGAACGGCCTGGTATGATGAATATGGTTCCCAAATTATAAAAGAATCAAGACCTGTTTTGCGGAGTCGTCTTGCCGATGAGTTCCAGGAACACTTGGGTGCCCGGTCGCGGATTTTTGTCTCGCACATCCGCCGTGCGACAAGAGGTAAGGCAGGTTACATCAACACACATCCTTTTTATCGGAGATTTGATCATAAAACCTGGGTGTTTGCCCACAATGGCACGATAGACACCGATCAATTGAGTTTTCCCTCCAGTAAATTCGCTCCGATTGGCGAAACCGATTCTGAGCTTGCCTTTTGTAGCTTATTATCATGGCTCAGCCATGGTGATATTCACTTGAACGATAACAACGGTTTCACTCTCTTGCACGAGAAGTTGCGGGAAATAAACCGATTAGGAACGCTGAATCTGATATTTAGTGATGGCAAAAACCTGTTCGTATATCACGACAGCTCAGGGCACCTTGGACTGCATTACTTGCTGCGTCAGGCGCCATTCAAAGTTGTCAAACTTCGCGGCCAATACCTGACGATCAATTTGGCAGAGGTCATAAATCCAGATGAACGAGGATACATCGTGGCCAGCAAGCCTTTGAGCGATGAGGACTGGAAAAGGATTCAGCCGGGCCAGTTGTTGATATTTTCCGAAGGCAATTCCATTTTCACGGAGAATGAGGGGCCTCCATAAATAAAAAATGGGAAAATGGGGTTTATGTTTGACCCTTGATGAAAAAAGAGAAGAGTAAAACGTTGATTTTCTCTTATCGCCAGAGAATATTCAACCAGCAGAGGCCCCATAGATATATTGATTGTCAGCACAAATGCCGACATTGTTATCGCCAAAAACTTCGGAATGAATGAGTCGCTAATTGGTTTGACTATGGTAGCACTCGGCACATCTCTTCCGGAATCGGCCGCCTCTGCTGTTGCCGCTTACAGATAATTTAGGCATATTTTTTATGCCACCATAGGGTCAATTATCGGTACAGAAAGGAGCACGAAGAATGTCTGACGTCCGAAAAAAAATTCCTGTCGGCCTGAAACTGCTTCAGGATCCGTTTTTGAACAAGGGGACGGCCTTTACCGAAGCGGAACGAGACGGACTAAAGCTTCGGGGACTTTTGCCCCCCCGGATTCTGACGATGGAACAGCAATGCACCAAGGTGTTGGAAGGCGTCCGCAGAAAACCTACCGACCTTGGAAAATATATTACACTGATGGCGCTTTACGATCGTAATATCCCTTTATTTTACAAAGTGATTGAAGAGAACCTCGAAGAAATGATGCCGATCATCTATACTCCTACCGTCGGACAGGCATGTCAGGAGTTTTCGCACATTTTCAGGAAAGCCCGCGGCCTTTACATTACAGCAAAGAACAGGGGACGAATACGCAAAATTTTAAAAAACTGGCCCCACAAAGACGTTCGTATTATCGTCGTCACCGACGGCGAAAGAATCCTCGGGATCGGTGATCTCGGGGTTGACGGAATGGGAATCCCGGTGGGGAAACTCTGCCTTTATACCGCCTGTGCCGGCATCCATCCCTTATCCTGCCTGCCTGTGTGTATTGACGTCGGAACGAATAACGAAAAATTATTAAATGACCCTCTCTATCTGGGGTTACAGAATCTACGACCTTATGATGAGACCTATGATGAACTGATTGAAGAATTTGTCATGGCGGCGAAAGAAACCTTTCCTCAGGCTTTGATTCAGTTTGAAGATTTCGGCAACCGCAATGCGTTCCGCCTGCTTGCAAAGTATAGGGACCGGATTTGCTGTTTTAATGACGATATTCAGGGCACGGCAAGTGTTGCGGTGGCGGGAATATACTCGGCGATGCGAATGACGAAAAGAAATCTTAAGGATCAGAAAATTTTGTTTCTCGGTGCCGGGGAAGCGGGCATTGGAATCGGCGATCTCATTGTCTCAGCCGTCACAGGCCAAGGCATATCTCAAAAAGAAGCCTGCAACATGTGCTGGTATATGGATTCCAAAGGGCTGGTCGTAAAAAGCCGTAAAAAATTAGCCCGGCAAAAGCGTTCCTATGCCCATGATCATGAGTTCATTCCTGATTTTCTGACTGCGGTTGAAACCTTGAAGCCTACCGCCATCATCGGCGTATCCGGTCAGCATCGAGCCTTTACCCGGCCGGTACTGGAAGCGATGGCAAGGCACAATCAAAGACCCATCGTGTTTGCCCTGTCGAATCCGACCTCCAAATCCGAATGTACGGCGGAAGAAGCGTACCAATGGACCCGGGGACGTGCTGTTTTTGCAAGCGGAAGCCCTTTTGGGCCGGTCTTCTTCAACGGCAAAAGGTATGTGCCGGGACAGGGAAATAACGTGTATATCTTTCCCGGTATCGGGTTAGGGGCTATTGCGGCCGGAGCCAGGCATGTGACCGATGAGATGTTCCTGGTCGCTGCAAAAGAGTTGGCTGAACTCGTAACGGAAGAAGATTATAACGTCGGACGCATTTATCCGCCGCTGACAAAAATCAGAGCGGTTTCAGCACACATCGCGACCTCCGTAGCCGAGGTGGTTTATAAAAGAGACCTTGCAACGAACCCGAAGCCCGATGACTTGTCAAGCCATGTCAAATCTCTGATGTTCGAGCCGGTCTATCAAGACTACTTAGGGAAGTGCGGGATGTCCGAGTAAACAACTGGGGAAGATATGGGGCGTTCTTAACATATTAAGTTTAGCAAGCTTTGAATTCACCAAATCTTGTGTGGGACATGCGTGACTGAGGTGAAAGCTTGATATTTGAAAACTTCATGAGTTACTACCATGATAGAACATAACAGATATCCTCCAATAAAATTGACTCGAAAAACCGGTTCAGAGCGATTGCATAATAATGGCAAAAGGAACGCAAGTATTTGTACCATTAACTTTTGATAAGATGGGCGATAGTGTCCACTTCCAGACAGAAGGGATGG
>JAQBHK010000502.1:0-18126 GCA_032127815.1 Desulfobacterales bacterium | reverse complement strand
TGCTCGAGCGCCGCGGAATTTCCGCCCCCGGCCGTGAGCCGGTCAGGCTTTCAAAAAAATAAGAATTGTCCGAATGCAATTGTGATTTCGTTTCCAAATCTCACAATTAATTAATTTCAATTTTTCAACGTATCCGCAAGGAATTCCGTAAAGCGCTTCCAGGATTTTTTGTCCGCAGTTTCCTGATAGCGGTTTCCACCAAAACTGGTGTTTTCGATATGGCGGACATAGCCCTGGACATCCAGAGAGATAACCCGTGAATAGCGTGGAAGATGTGCTAATGAAACCGGCTCGATATCATGCGGGTGCAGCGGACCGAGGTGAATATGGTCCGTATCGTCAAAAACAGATTTGGCATTGGATATAGTTATCCTTTTTCTTTCTTGGTCTTCTTCTTGGGACGGGTTTTACCGTAGGTACCTCTAGCGATTTTACCGCGTTTGGTCTTTTTGTCACCTTTTCCCATGATTGAACCTCCTGTATCCTCATGTGCCTGTAAATGTTTAGAAATGCTCATTATGGCACTGTTAGCACTAAAACAGGTCTTTTCCAATTTTTTTAATCAAGATGTATGCAAAGCCACCTGATAGGCGGGTAGTCGTTGACTCTCGCTGCAACAATAACTTGACAATATAAATATAAAATTATTATTACCAGAATTAATAAAGGGTCGGTTTCATCTGCAGGAAATATCCATTTGCAAAAAGTGGTAACCTGAAGTTTGAGACCTGTGTTTGTTTTTTTGAAAGGGGGGTGTCACAATGGCAAATGGAATTGTAAAATGGTTTAACGAGAAAAAAGGCTTTGGTTTCATTGAACAAGATGACGGACCGGATGTATTCGTCCATTTTTCAGGAATCAAGGCCGACGGGTTCAAGTCGCTGCATGAAGGCGACCGGGTTGCCTTTGATATAGAACAGGGGAATAAAGGTCCGTCAGCAGTTAATGTCACTGTTGTTTAGCTCGCTTGTTAAATCAGAAAAGGGCATTCTATCGTATTATGAAAGAGTGCCCTTGCTTATTTTAATCCACAGATTTCGCAGATTACACAGATTGCAATGAATACGCGATGAAGGTTGCGGAATCTGTCGGGTTTAATTCCCCGCAGCTTGCTGCGTTAAGATAGAAAATATCATTTGTTGATACCCCGTGGCTTGCCGCGGGGTCGTTCATTAAATCCTAACTAAGAGAGTTGTCCATCTTATGACAAAATTTAAAACAAATTTTGCAGCATATATATGTGTCCTGGCCCTTTTTGCCGGACTGGTCGGGCCTCAGTTAATCCAGGCGGAACAAATAAACAATCTGCAAAAGCAAGGTAACGGTTCCCTGCCCAAAGAAATAGAGACAGGACTGAGCTACTTGCTGGAACTGATACAAAAAAAAGGCTCCACATTAGACCCGGCAAAAATCTTGCCTTTGCTCGATTTTGTAATCCGGAGCGAAGATGACGCCGAGCAACTCAAACCCTCAAAGCGGGAAAGCGGCAACGGCGCCTGCCTGCGGGCGCAGGTCAAAGCACCGCTAAAGCGCGTACTGCGCTACGAATACAATTATCGCATACCAGCCTTTTTGATTTCTCCAAACGTTCTGCGCCTGAGCGGCTGGTACCCGGAAAGCGATATTGTTACCAATAAAGTTGAACTCTGGAAAAATTTGTCAGCCCTTGATAAGCCGTTGCTCCTGTGGGGCAAGGAATTTGAGGTGAATACACCGGACTCCTTCTCCGGATCATACTATCGTTACGACCTCAACCGCCTGATTATTCTCATGAAGTACAACGACAAAAAAGTAATGATTTCGGCATCCAAGATGCCGAACCCGTCCGAAGCAGGCAAAAAGGCGGTCATTATCGACGAAAAGAACTGGAACTATTTTTACTCCGGTATCCAAGGCCTGGGAATAAAGCTGATAGGTATGTTGAACACGTATATATATGACTCGGCATCGGTAAAGATCTTATACGAGTCAGATTCTGCCAAACCCCGCACCTCGATAATGCTCTTCAAGTGGCTCAAGGCCGGCTGGGCCGACATAAACATGGTCAAAAGCAGCCACATTTATGAAGGTAGTTTGCGTTTTATCGAGGGACTCAAAGAGGTTATAGAATCCGACGCCTTGCCCGCCGCAGACGCCTTGGCACGGCAGCTGGATTATATCAGCCTACTTCCCGAAGCAGAAATCAAAACCAAAATCAGGAAATATTCCATAAACTTCGAACACATCGCCAAGAAACACAAGGGCATGTCTCCACAAGACTATGCCCGCATTATCGCCGACGGAGGCTATGCCAGCGTTCTCAACAGGGAGGAGCGGAGCGGTATTATCGCCCTGGAGTGGTTGAAAAACCAATTGGGAAAGTCTCCGCTGGCAGAGTTTGATTTTCCGTCCCCTCTGCCGAAAAAGACCCTGGTGAACAAAGGCGCGGACCTCAATTTTGAATAATTCTATATCCCGGACATTCCATTATTATTCCAGGCAGCTCTTGGAGAGATGCTCATCAAATTCCACCTGATAGCATCCGTCAAAACAGGCCTTGCAAAAATTGTTTGCCGGATCTTTTATTCCGGTTGACTCCAAAAGGCCTGCAAGGCTGAGGTAGGCCAGTGAATCCAGACCAAGAAGTTCCTTGAGTTCCTCTACGGATTTGTCGGCGGCAATCAGTTCACCCCTGGTGGAAAAATCGATACCGTAATGACAGGGAAAACGATGAGGGGGGCCGCTTACACGCATATGTATCTTTTTGACACCTAATTCACGCAGAGACTTTACCCTGGTTTTAACCGTGGTGCCTCTGATGATAGAATCTTCAATGATGATGATATCTTTTCCCTTAAGAAGGTTTTTTACGGGGTTTAACTTCACTCGCACTCCAAAATCGCGCATGCTCTGGGTAGGCTGGATAAAGGTTCTGCCCACATAATGATTTCTGATCATGGCCATTTCAAAGGAAATCTTAGACGCTTCGGAATAACCCAGCGCAGCATAAGTCCCCGAATCGGGAAAAGGCATTACCAGGTCGGCTTCGGCGGGAGCTTCTTGCGCCAGGCGCCGGCCATGGGCTTTTCTGGCCTGATAAACATTCTGCCCGTAGATGGTGCTGTCGGGTCTTGCAAAATAGATGAATTCAAAGATGCAAAAAGACCGCTTGGCAGCCGCTTGGGTTTTGATGCTCTTAATACCGTTTTCACTGATAATAACGATTTCTCCGGGATCGAGTTCGCGGACAAGCTCCGCGTGGACCAGATCCAGTGCACAGGTCTCCGAGGCCAGAATATAGTGACCGTTGAGTTTTCCCAGACACAGCGGTCGAAAGCCGTTGGGGTCCTTGATCCCGACGACTTCTCCCTTGCTGGTCAGCATAACAAAAGAATACGCCCCTTTTAGCCGGGATACCGTCTCGACCAGGGCGCCTTCAAAGCCTGATTTTAAGCTTTTGACAAAATAATGGAGAAAAATTTCGGTGTCCATGGTGGTCTGAAAAATCGAACCTGTCTCTTCCAGCTCTCTTTTCAGTGTGTGGGCATTGACAAGGTTGCCGTTATGGGCAATCGCATAAGACCTTTTGCGATGATGGACAACGAACGGCTGGGCATTGGCAAGGATCGAGCTTCCCGTCGTGGAATAGCGGACATGTCCAATGGCACTTCCGCCTTCTAAATGTTCCAGGTGATTCACGTCAAAAATATCGGGTACAAGGCCCATGCCCCGGTGATCCACAATGCCGTTGTTCCTGGCAACGGCAATGCCGGCACTCTCCTGGCCTCTGTGCTGCAGAGCGTACAAACCAAAATACGTCAGTGTTGCGCCTTCGGGGTGGCCGTAAATTCCAAACACACCGCATGCTTCACGAGGTTTTTTCAAATTGTCCATATCGTTAATTAAATGCATTTTATACTTTCGTGATAAGTTATTTGTAAGCGTTCACGGAATCTATGAAATCCCAAATTCCAAGCATCAAAACCCAAATAACTTCCAAATATCAAGCGTCAAATTTCAAACACTATTCATAAGGCAGACAAAAATCTCAAATTCCAAATACGAATGACCTATAACTATTTTGATTTTTACAGGTTTGTAATTTGTAATTTTGGTCATTGGTATTTGTTTGTTATTTGAGATTTGTTATTTGTAATTTCCGCTAACTCAACTACTCCGCGAATGGATACAGTAATTTTAAGGTTTCTGTCACCTTCTCATTAGATTCAACTATGATACTCCTGAAGCGTTTTTACCGAAAGCATTTCTTTTTTGAGCGCGGCAATACCTTCGCACATGGCCATGGCTCCTGCAATGGTCGTCGCGTAAGGAATATTGAATTTTATGGCCGCACGTCTTATCTCGTAGCCGTCGCGCTTGGTTTCGCCGCCCAGACCGGTATTGATAACCATCTGGATCTTTCTGTTCATAATGGCATCGACGACATGGGGGCGGCCAACGGAAACCTTATTCACCATTTCATTTGAAATGCCTTGCGCTGCTATAAACGCTGAAGTTCCACGGGTTGCCATAATCGCAAAACCCATATCGTAAAATTGCGAGGCTATAGACAGGGCAGCCTCCTTGTCGCGGTCTTTTACACTGATAAACACCGTGCCCGCAACCGGCAAATAATTTCCGGCCCCGAATTGCGCCTTGGCATAGGCCGCCCCGAAATTTGAATCTATGCCCATGACTTCTCCGGTCGATTTCATTTCCGGCCCCAGCAGCGTATCCACATCAGGAAAACGGTCAAAAGGCAAAACCGCCTCTTTGACCGCAACATGGGAAAGGGTGACTTCATTGCTCAAGCCGAGCTCCTGCAGGGTCTTACCGAGCATTACCTTTGTTGCCAGTTTGGCCAGAGGTACGCCCGTGGCTTTGCTTACAAACGGAATCGTACGGGATGCGCGGGGGTTTACTTCAAGGACAAAGAGCCGGTCGTCTTTGACGGCATACTGCACATTCATCAGCCCCACAACGGCAAGTTCCGCGGCCATGGCCTTGGTTGAATCTGCGATCTCATCAAGGACCACCTGCTTAATGCTTCTGGGCGGCAGCACACAGGCTGAATCTCCTGAATGAATACCAGCCTCTTCAATATGCTCCATGATCCCGCCGATAATGGTTGTCTTGCCGTCTGAGATGGCATCCACATCGACTTCAACCGCGTCTTCTAAAAACTTGTCGATCAGTACCGGATGCCCGGAACATTCCATCATGGCCAATCTGGTAAAATTCTCAAGCTCTTCATGTTCATATACGATTTTCATGGCCCGCCCGCCCAGGACATAGGAAGGGCGGACTATAACCGGATAGCCGATTTTTTCGGCCACAACCACGGCTTCTTTCACGGACATGGCCGTGCCGTTGGCGGGCTGAACCAGACCTAACTTTTTTAACATGGCCTGAAACAGTTCCCGATTTTCAGCCCGATCGATACTTTCCGGCTGGGTGCCCAAAATAGGAACACCGGCCGCATGCAGCCCCGCGGAAAGATTTAAGGGGGTCTGGCCGCCGAATTGTACAATGACACCGAAAGGCTTTTCGGTCTCTACAATGTGCAGTACATCTTCTTTGGTCAACGGCTCGAAATAAAGCTTGTCGGATGTGTCGTAATCGGTGCTGACGGTTTCCGGATTGCTGTTGACCATGATACTCTCAACCCCTTCTTCTCGAAGGGCAAATGAAGCGTGGACACAACAGTAGTCAAATTCAATACCCTGCCCGATCCGGTTAGGGCCGCCGCCCAAAATCATCACCTTCTTGCGTTCGGAAACCCTGGCTTCGTTTTCACTTTCATAGGTCGAATAGTAATACGGTGTCGCGGCTTTAAACTCAGCGGCACAGGTATCAACAAGCTTGTAAACCGGACGTATGCCAAGAGCTTCGCGAGCTTTTTTTATGTTTTCTTCACTGCTGCCCGTCAGGTGGGCCAGTTGTATGTCCGCAAATCCCCATGATTTTGCTTTTTTCAAAAGTGATTCAGGGATTTTCTTGCCTGCGGCGGCAATCTGCTTCTCAAGTTGAACGATTTGTTTAAGCTGATTTAAAAACCACGGATCGATGCCGGTCAGTTCATAAATGTGTTGCAGGGACATCTCTTTTAAAATGGCATAACGCAGGAAAAAAATTCTCGCAGAATTGGGGGTTGCCAGCTTCTGCTCGATTTCAGAGACAGACAGCTTCTGCTTACCGTGGATGCCGGAATCCATTAAATCCATGCCGTCGGCTCCCAGACCGAAACGGCCGATTTCCAGGGATCTTAAGCCCTTTTGCAGGGCCTCTTTAAATGTACGGCCGATAGACATGGTTTCACCCACCGATTTCATGGCCGTGGTAAGATAGTCTTCGGTTTCGGGAAATTTTTCAAAAGTCCACCGCGGTATTTTGACAACACAGTAATCCAGAGTCGGTTCAAAAGCGGCCAGGGTTTCTCCGGTAATGTCATTGGAAATTTCATCAAGCGTATATCCCACGGCCAGTTTGGCGGCTATTTTGGCAATCGGAAAACCGGTGGCTTTGGATGCCAGGGCCGAGCTGCGCGAAACCCTGGGATTCATCTCAATCACGATCAATTCTCCGTTTTCAGGATTGACGGCGAATTGAACATTTGAGCCTCCGGTATCGACGCCAATCTCTCGCATAACGGCAATGGATGCATTCCGCATCACCTGGTATTCCTTATCGGAAAGCGTCTGGGCCGGCGCCACCGTAATGCTGTCACCGGTGTGGATCCCCATGGGGTCCATGTTTTCAATGCTGCAGATTATAACGACATTATCATTATGATCCCGCATAACCTCTAATTCGTATTCCTTCCAACCCAGAACGGATTCCTCCAACATTACCTGCCCGGTGAGGCTGGCATCGATTCCGGCTTTGGCCACTTTTTCCAGATCTTCGGGATTATAGGCGACCCCGCCGCCGGTACCACCTAAGGTAAAACTGGGACGCACGATGATCGGGAATCCGATTTCAGCGGCAACGGCGCGGACCGTTTCCATATCGGTTGCAAAACCGCTTTTAGGCAAGCGCAGTCCGATATTCTCCATGGCATGGCGAAAAAGTTCCCTGCTTTCGGCCTTTTCAATCGACTCAATCGAGGCTCCGATCATTTCAACCCCGTATTTGTCGAGAACACCCATTCTGGCAAGCTCTACAGCCGTATTGAGGCCTGTTTGGCCGCCTATGGTCGGAAGCAGAGCACAGGGACGTTCTCTTTCGATTATTTTGGCAACCGTCTGAGGAACAATCGGTTCAATATACGTGCGATCAGCCGTTTCCGGATCGGTCATGATCGTAGCCGGATTGCTGTTGACCAGCACGACTTCATACCCTTCTTCTTTCAAGGCCTTACAGGCCTGAGTGCCTGAATAATCAAACTCACACGCCTGGCCGATGATAATCGGACCGGCACCGATGATGAGGATTTTGTGTATGTCCGTTCGCTTGGGCATTGTATTTTTATTTAGTCCTGAAAAACCTGGTCCTTTGGGCCAGGTCAGAGATATTTGCTCTGCCTTGGAGTTTGTGTCTAAAATCACAAATTCCAAGCACCAAATTACAAATAAATTTCAAATTCCAATATTCAATCGTTCGACCGAGAGGCTCTCGACAGGTGACCAAACCTTCCAGGCCGAGACATTGTTTGGATTTTTGTATTTCGGTCATTGTTATTTGTTTGATATTTGTTATTTGTTATTTGGAATTTAATTTACTACATTTGAGATAGGTGCACCCCTATAGGGTGAAATCAAAGCCTGGCCCTCTGGACCAGGATATTTATTGTGAACTCTGGATCATAGTTTTAAATTCTTCAAACAGGTAGCGGGCGTCGTGAGGACCGGGGGATGCTTCGGGATGGTACTGGGCCGTAAAGATGGAGTGTTCCCGGTGCCGGAAGCCCTCCAGGGTGTTATCGTTCAAGTTGATGTGCGTTATTTCAACATTTTTGCCCTTCAGGCTCTCAATATCCACTGCAAATCCGTGATTTTGAGACGTTATTTCGACCCTGCCGGTTAACAGATTCTTAACCGGCTGATTGGCGCCGCGATGTCCGAATTTTAATTTAAAGGTTCTGCCTCCCAGAGCCAGCCCTAATAGCTGATGCCCCAGACAAATGCCGAACATGGGAACATATCCGACAAGTGCCCGGATGGTCTCGATGGCATAGGTCACCGGCTCAGGATCTCCGGGACCGTTTGATAAAAAAATCCCATCGGGTTCCATGGCACGGATAACATCTGCTCTGGTTGCAGCAGGTACCACAACAACTTCAAACCCGTTCTGTTCAAGACATCTTAAAATATTATATTTAATCCCGAAATCAAAGGCCGCTACCCTTAGCTTTTTCCCTTTGTGCTTCCAGATATCGCGGTTTAAAATCAGTTCACCTTGCTCTCCAAAAACCGGTTTTCCGTCAAGCCAGAAATAAGGGGTTTGGGTTGTTACGGCTTTAGCGAGGTCCTGCCCCACCATTTTAGGTATGTTCCTGGCGCGCTCAACGCACGCCGAAGGATCAAGATTATCTGTGGAAATAAAGGCTCGCATGGCACCTGTTTTGCGAATATGTCTGGTCAGGGCACGCGTATCGAGTTCTTCCAGACCCAGCACACCCTGGTGTTTAAGGTACTCGGCCAAAGAGGATGTAGACCTGTAATTGCTTGGAAAATCTTGATATTCTCTTACTATAAAACCGTCAACCTGTATGCGGGCAGACTCAACATCCTCGTCATTGACGCCGTAATTTCCCACCAAAGGATAGGTCATGGTCACGATCTGTCCGCTATACGACGGATCGGTGAGGACCTCCTGGTAACCGGTCATGCCGGTATTAAAGACCACTTCTCCCGAGGTTTCACCGGATCCGGTAAAGCTGCGGCACTCAAACGTTCGTCCGTCTTCGAGGGCTAAAATAGCTTTCATGTTATCGAATCAAACAGGTTTTTACTGTTTTAAAAGTCCACCGGAGGCGGACGGTATATGAAATCGCGCATGGATTTTATTCTTCCTGCCAGTCTTCTCCCCATTCCTCTACAGCCGCGGACTCTTTTGCTAAAACATCCAGTCTGACAGCCTGCACCTTGCGATAAACTTTGTTGTATTCCTTTACCTCACCGTTGACCGTTAACAAATCTTTTTCAATGAAGATCCCAAAGAGGTTTTCGTTTTCCTTCAGATACGGTAGAATCAGCTCCCAGTCCGCGAGACTCAAGTCAACAAACTCGCCGCCGTTGAGCTGGTCATCCACCATTTTATGGTGAGGATCTCTCAAATAAATGGCACCGCCAGATGCAAGTGAAAAAAGGTTGGAACCGGGATAAGGGGTAGCCTGTTCAACGATGCTGCCGGCTTCATCAAATTCCATACCGTTTAAAACCACAAAACCTCCGCCGTTGAGTGGATCACCGGCCATAAACGACTCGGCCAGGTAATCCAGACAGGTACCGTTGATTACGACCCGGGGACGACCGACGGCGTTAATCAGGGGCCGACCGGCGGCGTTACCCATCACATAAACGTCACCGCCCTTGGCGCCATACATGAATGTCTGGCCGATATCACCGTAGATAACCAGTTTGCCGCGTTTCATGATCTGGCCCAGCTGATCCTGGGCGTTATCATGAACATACATCTCCAAGCCGTCAATCCCTGAAGCCAGGTAATCACCGGAGCTGTCATAAACATCTATTCTAACGCCGTCGGTCTCTTTTGATAGACCACAGCCGCAAAATCGCTGCCCTTTGTAACCGTAGCAGATGTAACTTTCCCAACCCATTTCATAGGCTGCGCAAATCAGACGTGCATCGCAATCTTCTCCTTCAGGAGGAAATTCTTGGGCGTTAACAACCAGAATTTTCTCGTCGGCGCCCGGAGGCCGCAACCCATGGCGACTGGTCCAATCGATATGGCGATACATTCCGGATGCATCCTGATTGAAGTTTGGTGAAGCATCAAAAATCGACGTCAGGCTGTTTCTTATAATCTGAAGTACTGAGCTTCGCTTTTTATCGCCGGTTGGGAAACGCCGATCGTTAAGAAACGTCAATACCTCAATGGATTTGGCTTTGTTTTCGTCGCTGCTGCTTGCAAGCCGGACTATCTCTCGGCAAACATGATTGAATTCAGCATAATCCCAGTCTATAATATTATTAATACAATAGCCTGTTAATTCCGAGATGTCGGCAGACGCCAGGCCGTTGGCCACTTTTTGTGAAATGTTTTCCGCACCTGACGAACTTAAAACCTCGGAAGTTATCTTGTAGTGCTTCTGATCCGGTGCAGTCTGAACGACCTCGCCGAATTTATTGGTACAAACAAGCTCTTTTGAGCCGTCTTTCTTGTCGGAGTCTTTGACGGTGAAGATAAAAGCACCACCATCCGCAGCACTGCCGCCGCGGGCATTCCAGTATTTATCAGCAACAGGACAAAACCGGCTGTCCTCTGCGGCCAGATTCTGCAAGGTAGCATCAATCGCCTGTTTTTCAGAACATATCAGACCAATCTGTACATCGCCTTCCTGCAGAGCAAAAACCTGGGGCCGCAACATGGAGGTGTCGGTGATACCGATAAGCTGAAAGTAGTTATCATAAGGATTGTTGCGGGCGATAATAAAGAACCAGGGACCGTCAGGAGACGCATGAATATGAGCCGACTGGAGATAGCGATAAATATGCTGTTTTTCAGACGGCAGTAAATCAAAGTCATATTCAGAGGTCGGCGCCAGAGCCTCTATAATGTATTCCATGGGATATTCAAACGTACGGTTTAATAGATCGATAAGCAAGACCGAAACTTCGGTGTCGGTTAGAAATTGAGGAAAGATGTTATGCTGTTTTAAGTATTCGCTGACCGCATGATAGTTGGCAAAATCACCATTGTGGACCAGAGCTTCATCCAGGCCGATGAAGGGATGGGCGCCGCCGGGATGCCATACCCGGCCCTTGGTGGGGTACCGCTGATGTGCAATCCAGCCGTGGGCTCTGAAATCTTCTAAAAGATAGTACTGGGTGACCTGCTCGGCATAACCGACGATTTTCAGGATCATGATATTGCGGCCGTGGGACAGGACAAAGGCCTGCTGTTGGCCCAGTGAGGCATAGAATCTCTGATTGAGGCGAAAGGTATTTTGATAAATAAATTCGTCTTCAACCTTGGCGGAATCCATGTTCTGCAACTGATGTTCTTCGATAAACTGATCCAGGGCGTTTTCTTTGACCCTGACAAAATATTGCCAGACATCCGGCGGCTTGACTTCCAGGCCCTCTACTTGCCGGTAATCGTCTAAGGTGGGAATGCGCCTGGCTTTATGTACTTCAAAAAAAGGTTTTATGGACGCAGCCTCCACCTCAGGGCGGCATGTGGGATCGAGCAGGGCTACCTGCAAAAGATAGTGCGTATTTAGAACATCCTGTGTTACTCCCAGATCCTCAGCGGAAAGACCGACTGCGGCGATACCGCCGCCCTTGCCGTTGCCGCGATTGTGCATTTGTACCGAGGGTTCATAAATATGGCGCCCGCGCACCGGTATCGAAGAAATAAATCCGGTTACCCCGCAGCCACCCTCTTCCGCAGATTTTTTAACAGGTATCTCCTGGTGGGGTAATTTGGCCCTTGAAGCCGATATTTTATCGATAATAGAATCAAAATCGTAATGCATTATTAATCTGTCCCTTTAAAGAATCATTTTTACTTGCGGAGCCGGCTGGTACTTAACCCTTTCGTCTTCGTCCAGATAATCGAGATGCACCAGAAGATCGCTTCGACCCCTCAGTTCCTTAAAACTACGCAGCCCGTACTGCCTTAAAATTTCACACCACTCTTTGCGCCAGGCCATATACATGTTAACGATACGGTGTTCAGTCCATTCCTCGTTCGTCATATATCCAAGCTCTTCATCCGTTGTTGCAATACCACGTGCGCATCCGCGGCCGCTTTCACAGTTGCCGCAGCGAACACACTCCAGGGCGACGAGTTCGGCGGTCCCGATGACAACCCCGTCAGCCCCCAGGGCGACTGCTTTAGCCACATCCATGGCATTACGAATGCCGCCGCTGGCGATCAGACAAATTTCATCCCGGACACCTTCATTGATCAAAAACTGATGCACTTTGGGAATGGCATACTCGATCGGCATGGCGATGTTTTTCTTGGCAATGTCCGGTGCAGCCCCGGTACCGCCGTAGCTGCCGTCTAAGTGAACAATATGTGCTCCGGCAAAGTAGATCCCCACCGCCACCATATCCACATCCGTGGGCGTGGAAACTTTAACGGAAATCAATCCCCGGGGATTGATTTCTTTGATCCAGTCCAGGTGTTTTTTGTGATCTTCCACCGAGTAGACACTGTGAAACGGGAAGGGCGAAAACAGCGCCTTGCCTACCACCGTTTCTCGCATGGCAGCAACTTTGGGCGTCACTTTATCACCTAAAAGGTGCCCTCCCAGTCCGGGTTTGGCACCCTGGGCGTATTTAAATTCAACAATCGGTGCAAACAGAATTGTCTCCTCCCGTACCCCGAACAGACCGGTTGCTATCTGAGTGATAACATGATCGGCATACGGAAACAGTTCCGGGGGATATCCGCCTTCACCTGTGCAGGTCAAGGTATTTAGCCTTTGGGCCGCCCGCGCCCGGCCGACAATGACCGGCAATGCGGTGGAACCGAATGACATCCCGCCGCCGTAGCAGGGAATGGAGATGGTCTTTTCAAGGCGACCGTCGCCGCGTTTATTCAAATCGATACTGGTGTCAATCTCCTCGTCGGTCAGGTTCAGATAGGCTTCGGGTTCCGGCAACCGGAATCGCATTTTGTCAAAACCACCACCGGAGTTGCCCAGCTTGTACTCCAAATCAACTACCGGCAGGTTTCCGGTTTCCGCCATGTGCCAGTGCGCGATCAGCATCTCCGCCGTCCAGCGATAATCCCCCAGAGTTTCCAGAATCGGATTATTGCGCAGTGTCAGCGCTTGTTCCGGACAACGATCAACACAGAAAAAATCATTCTTATGGCATGCAAAGCCGATACACAGGTTGTCTTTGGGGCGTATTGGTTGAGAATATTTGTCATATCTGAAGTGTACACCGTAAGGGCACAACTTTGCACACAAGCCGCAGGAAGTGCAGCGCGAGTTTCTTCGAATTGTATATTTGCCCATGGGATTGCGGAACCGCGACGGCACCTGCACAATCTCTGGCAACTTGATCTTGTCTGTTTTATTGAGCATTTATTATCCTAACCCTGTAACTTTCCTTGGGCCGAATATCGGTCCGAAACTCTCCATTTCCAAATCTTCAAACCACATGGAACGACCAACCTCGCCCCGCAGTCTCCTGACCTCGCGGATGCCCATGGCACCCATAACCTCAATAAGCTGATTGTGCCAGGCACCCATCAGATTAATTATCCGCTGGCTTCCCCATTCCGAATCGATGTGCTCGTCCAATTTAACCGGGCAAGTCAAACCTTTCCGGCAGCGGTAGCATAATCGGCATTCCAGGGCAATGGAAAGCGGGTTGGCCACAACCACACCGTCGGCTCCGCAAATTATGGCTTTGGCCATATGCTCGGCCATGGCAATGCCACCGAAAAAAACAAGATTCACCTTTTGCCTGACCGAACCATCAACCAGCTCCATGTGAATCTCGCGAATCATTTCCTTTAAGAACCGGGGATTTTCCGCATATAGTTCTCGGCCGTATGCATCGGCATGGAAATGGAGGGTATCTACGCCGGTATTTGCCAGTTGAAACGCGCGAGGTGCGGCCCGGCCGTCCATCGGAATGCGGACCATCAGAATCAGCTCCGGTTTTAAGCCTCGAATACGGGCAAAACTTTTCTCAACATCGAAAGTATAGGTCAATTCCACGGCCCTGCTTTTGCGGATAAGGTGTTCGTAATGCTTGAAATTGTCAACAGTAAGACTAGGCACCAGATTTTCGGCGTAGGGAAGCAAAGCCTCGGTGTAATCTTCAGGGCGAATAATCATCAGGGTACCCAGTTTCTGGGCCGCCTTAGCCGCCGATATCCGCATCTGTTCGCTGACGATTACGTTTACCGGCATCTGGAATATAAAAGGTACCGGGATCTCCAAAATAGGTGGCACCTCAACGGCCAAAGTAAAATCTTTGTTAAACCGCAACGGTGTAATCCGGCGGGAGAGTTCGATACAGGTATTGATATATTCGCGCCCGTGAATCCCATCGCGGGTGGGGCGCACGATTTCAGACATATCTGTCCACATGGCATCGAATCCGGCTCCTACAAAAGGACCGTTGTAGCCGGATCCTGAAACAGGAACCTTGCCGGTGTGAGCCTGATACCAGAGTGTGCGGATAATATCGGCCCGCCAGTATTCGTCGCCCAGCGACCGATATTCGGGATTGATCACCCTAGAGAAGATGCCTTTGGTGCATTCCTGCACGCAACGAAAACAACTCTGGCAGGTATACAGGTATTCGGGCTCATCCATAGTGCTGGTATGCTGGTAATTCTCCTTGAATGTTCCATAGACGCACTCTTTCTTGACACATTTTCGGCAGCTTCCGGCGCAATCTTCCCGGAATTCAACCGTAGCGTACCTGCCGATGGGCGGAAATCGCGGCGGCGCCGTTTTTATGGAAATATGATACTTTTGGGGCATGAATATCTCCGATAGCTGTTTATTGTTTTTTGACAGGATTCTCAGGAGTTTTCTTCCTTCCATCAGGGAAGGAAGAAACACAAAAGATCCATGAAATCCTGTTAATCTGGTCTAATATAAAAAATACTATTCAGCCGAACCCACAGCTTCTTATTACGATTCGTTATTTTGTTGATTAGCACATAACGCGCAACTAAAATCATCAATCGTCAATCACTGGGGTCGTGGCATAAGACCGGCAGCCTCAACGATTTCTCCAACCTTTTCTTCCCACTCTATTGCCATGATATGGATACCGTGAATACCGTCTATTGCACGCAGTTCTGCAATCGTCTCCAGACTGATTTTAATTCCTTCCTCAGCAGCCTTTTTCTTGGGAACACCTGCCATCCGTTTGATCAGTTCCTCGGGCATTTCTATTCCGGCCACCTTTTTTGACATATATCTGGCCATACCTTCGGATTTCAAAGGGGTAATGCCGGCCAGAATGTAGACCTTTTCGGTTAAGCCTTCTTCCCGGGCCATGCTCATGAATTTTTTAAATCGATCCATGTTGAAAACACACTGGGTCTGGATAAAATCCGCGCCGGCATCAATCTTTTTGGCCAGCCGAATAACGCGGTATTCGAATGGATCGGCAAACGGATTGGCAGCGGCCCCGATAAACATACGAGGTGCATCTTTCAGCTCGAACCCGCTCATATCTTTGCCCTCTTGACGCATGGTGCGGACCATACGGATCAGATTCATGGAATCGATATCGAACACGTTCATAGCATCGGGCTGGCTGCCAAAGATTTGATGATCCCCGGAAAGACAGAGAATGTTTTTGATGCCCAGTGAGTAAGCCCCCAGAATATCCGACTGCAGTGCAATCCGGTTTCGATCGCGGGTGACCATCTGCATAACCGGTTCCAGTCCGATTTTCAGTAGATGCGCACAGGCCGCAATACTGGACATTCTGACGATAGCTGTTTGATTGTCGGTGACATTTACGGCATCAACGTAACCTTTTAATTCCAGGCCTTTTTTATTGACTATCTCGGAGTCGGCTCCTCGGGGTGGTCCGCACTCGGCGGTAACCACAAACTCTCCTTTGGATAAAAGTTGCTGTAATCTGCTTGAAGAATCCGCATTCATATGAAGTGATCCTCTCTGATAAGTTTTCTGGGGCCCCCGGCGTTACTCGAGCTCCAGTTTTTGGGCGGAATATAGATTCTCAAATTGTCCAGTTGTCCCAGTGCGGTGAGTCGCTGGATGATAAGCTGCCAGGCGCATTCAATTTCGGGATTAACTTCGCATATACCCTGGATAGATCCCCCGCACGGGCCGTTGAGCAACTTTTTGGAGCAGCGCGTAATCGGACAGACACCGCCGAATATGGCCAGCTCGCAATTGCCACAGCCGGAACACTCCTCGGTAAATACGCCCTGACGCTCCAGAACACCGATAAACGTTGTATTTACTCCGGGAAGCACGGGTGTCTGGGAAAATCGTCTGGCAACCACCTGCACTCCGGCACCGCAGGCCAATGATAGTACCGTATCGTTGCGAGTGATGGCAGAAGCGCTCTCTGCAATGAACTCATTTTCGCACTGACGTTCAACAGTAAACTCTTCAATTTCAATCTCTTTGCCCTCTATTTTAAACGCCAGCCTTAAGGCGGATGCAAGGGTGGCGACCTCGTCTTCTCCACCGGCAAAGCACGTCTTAACGCAGGTACCACAGCCTAAAATGAGGAGCTTGCTGGCAGTCCCGACGATTTTCTTAATTTCTGCGATAGGTTTTTGTTCTCCAACTATCATTTGGTTAACTCCCCTTTATAAGTACATCAAAAAGAAACGCTTAATATCTGATCCCTAATAAACTCAAACAGCACACGCTTTAAAAAAAGATCATCCATTCCGCTGGCAGATAATACTCTATGCTAAAAACTCCCCGACCCCTCGATTATCTCAAACCGCCGGATTGGGCCCCAATTCGTCAAGGTCCGATAAGGTTTTACGTATTATTTCAGTTGAGGACGCTCTATCTCTGGGAGGTATGTTAAAGATCGACAGTCTCCGTCCGGACAGGCCGATCTCATCCAGCAAACTCTGAACCCGCTCCACCCGTTTTCTGGCCCTGATACTGCCCTGTATATGGCGGCACTGTTCCTCGGGGCATACCAGAACAACCACTGCATCGGCACCGGTTTCAAAGGCCTTGAGCAAAAAAACATCCTTGACCATACCGGAACAGGGCAGCTTGACGGTTTTCAATTCGTAATTAATTTCACTACCCGCGAGCAAAGAGACTTCTTCGAAAAAAGTGTTTATACAATAAAATACTGTTATCGTAGGCTTAAATTTCTGATACATTTTCTTCTTTTTATTTAAATATTTACGATTTTACGTTCTTTAAAAAACAAAAAAAAAGACGTCTTCACAACATGTGTTCAGACGTCTTTGTCTTGTGCTAAAAACTCGGCACCTCTTTGTACAAAGTTTTTAAAAAAATTTGTCTAAAGCTATTTTGGTAATTTGTCAAGGCTAAGTTATATGAATATAGTTCCAAAATTGAAGTGCTGGAACTTACAGGCTATTATGTCTATTGTTTATGTATGCAATACCGATGCCATCCATGCCAATATCCATATTTAAATTTAATTATCAGTACCTTAAGACTATAAGAGCAAGAACTGCGGAAGAGACTCAAGAATTTGCAATTTACATTTTTGTCATAATTTTGCCTGCTAAATTACATAAATGTAGGAGTGTGCCCTGAATTGATGACCTGAAATAGCAACCGCTGATCTCGCAGTTTGGTGCTGTTAACTTCAATCCATCCGGGGATGTGATCTGCTGTAGTAACCCTGAACGGTGAACTCTGAACCTGTGAACGCCTACCTCTATTTTTTATACTCGCAGATATTCATCCAGGAAGAATCCCCCGGCATTTTACAATACCAAAATATCCATCCGTCCACAGGGTTGCGGGTTATGGATACCGCTGCCGCCGAAGGCGATAAAAATTCCTTGCCGTTTAAAAATAGGGCACCGTTCTTAACTGTGCCATAATAAAAACAGCCTTTATACTTGCTGCGAAATTCCGTACCATGGGGAAAAATTACATCTTTGATTACCCATGGCATAATAGCGCCCGTACGCTCAGATCCTTTTACCTGCCTGTCCATTCCGCCCCTTTTTTTTGGATACACAATTGTGTTTAACTTTTTTGAAAGCAATGCGGAACCACAAACGAATGGAACCCTTTAACAATCAATTGCATCGTTGCTCAAATTTGAATGTCATAATATAATTAAATACAGGTCTTTATGGACAAGACGCTATTATCGTACAAACAAATAAAAGCTAAGATATTTTTAGCACATATAATTATATCTTTCAATAGTTAAGCCGAACTAATATTCTGCATTATGGTTGACACTTTATCGACTCTTTTTTATTATGCGTGAATTCAGACCTCGTCATTCACCAGACAAAAATGACCTTAGGCCTTTA
>JAQBHK010000501.1:0-4702 GCA_032127815.1 Desulfobacterales bacterium | reverse complement strand
CCGTAGCAGATCGAAAGGCCCAATCCGGTCCCTTTTCCAACCGGCTTGGTGGTAAAAAACGGGGAAAAAATCTTATTTAAATTTTCAGGACTGATCCCGCCGCCGTTGTCCTTGATCAATATTTCGACCGTGTTGTTTTCTTTTGGCCCGGCGCTGACAATTAGCTTGCCGCCTGAGGTTCCATGATGTTCGAGAATGGCATCCATTGCATTGTTAAAAAGATTCAGTAAAACCTGCTGAAGTTGCGTAGGATCTCCATGTATCGGATACATATTTTCGGCAATATCCTGCTCGATTGAAATTCCGTGGACAATAGCCTTTTGGGCCACCATACCGGTAATTTCCGGAATGAAACTTCGAAGATCTATATCCTGAGGTTTGGGTTCGTCCTGCCGGCCGAATTTTAAAATCGCCTGGGTAATGCCGGCGCAACGGGAAATCTGAAGTTTGATCTGATCAAGGGAATCTTCCAGTTCTTCCAAAGACTCCGATGCCTTCAGCCGGCCGGTTTCTTTTAGCTCGGACAAGTTCATTTCGATCAGGGCTTGCTCGTTTTTGATGATCTGAAGGGGGTTGTTGATTTCATGGGCAAAACCTGCCGCCATTTCGCCCAGCTCTGCAAGTCGACTGGTTCCGATGAGTTGCTGGTTCAACCGGTCTTTTTCAACATCCATTTTCTGCATGCGCCCGACAATGCGGTTCGTAAAATAAAACGCAACAGCAGCGATAACCGCCCCGCCGATAACCGTGATCAGAATGATCAGGTAAGCGGCTGAAATAAGTGCCCGGAATGCATCTGCTCTCTCCTGCCTGACGACCAGCAGCCACTTTGTATTCTGCAGCCAGGTGGTGGTGTATAGATATTTTTCTCCTTTTACATCCTTATAAATGAAGGTTTCGACACTGCTGTTAGAAGACGGATATTCAATGTTGTGGGGATCTTTATCCATCAATTTTCCGCCGGAGCGCGGTTCTGTCTGCAATATGCCGTCTGCATTAAGGATATAGGCCTCGCCGGTCTTGCCGATGCGAATACCTTTTACAATATTATTAAACGCAACTGTATCAATAGTGGTACGAGCCACCCACTTTTTGCCTGCTTCCTCCCTGGTAACAGCGATGATAAAATGGGGCACCTGCCGGTAACCTAAAAAAATGTCGCTGATGTAGTAACCATGTTGCATCACTTCCCTGAACCACTTTGCATCTTTATAGACCTTGCCGATTAAACTGTAGGGGCCGTGATAGGCAACATGTACTCCGGCTTCGTCAAAGACTCCCAGATCAACGAAGGCCTGTGATCCTCTTTGTAGATGATCAAAGACGGTATTAAGTTTTGCAGGTTGACTGAGATCTTCGAATGTATAGGAATTAAGAATAAAATCTAAATCATGTTTGCGCTCCTCGAGAAAAGACTCGATCATCTGGCGGTGATCTTGGACAATTCTTTTCATGCTTGCAATCGTGCTGCTTTCGAGAGACGTCGTGAAATAATAATAGCCGGTGCCCAGGGCCAGAATAAAGGGGATTAGCGGAACCAGGATCATACTGGTCAAAATGGCATTTCTTATGGTTGCGAAATGATTCTGTTTCAATATCTTATCCTTCTTTAATGGGCAAAAGGACCGTAAAAGTGCTTCCCTTACCAGGTGTGCTCTCCACATTGATAAAACCGCGCATGGAGTCCACCAGCCCTTTAACCAGGGAGAGTCCCAGCCCCGTACCGGTGATATACCTTGTCCTTTCGTCTTTGGCCCTGTAAAACCTTTCAAAAATTTTACCCAGATATTTCTCTGCTATTCCAAATCCATTATCTATAACTTTTACGCGTACACTGATTCCAGCCATGTCAACTTCCACTTTAATTTTGCCGCCGTTCTGGGTGTAATTGACGGCATTTGCGATCAGATTACCGAAGATACTTTCCAGGGCCAGGGGATCGGCCATAAGCGGGGGCAGCGGATTTTGGAGTTGTTCCAGGGTAAGGGACTGATGCTTTGCCCTGGCTTGGGTTCCAAGAAAGCTCACAATGTCTTTGAGGAGCAATTCGAGCTGGACCGGTTTTGACTCCTGACCGATAAGCCCTTCTTCGATACGGGATAGATCCAGAAGGTCGCCGATCAGAGAAATCAACCCCCGGGTTTTTTCCTGGGCACGTGAAAGGATGTGCTTATCCTGCCTGAATGCCTCCCCGGCCATGGCTTTGATGACCAGAGCCAGTTGTTCATGGATGGTGGAAAGGGGGGATCGAAGTTCGTGTGAAACCTTGGCCACAAATTCGGATTTCAGACGATCCAGAACCTTCATCTCTGAAATGTCCACTATATTTAAAACGGCTCCCAGGCATTCCTTTTTTTCGCCCAGGACCGGCTTTCCTCCCACAAGGAGGTATTTTTCTTCTGAAAGAGGAAACTCATAATTGGGAATGTCGTCATAATCCACATGCTTTCCCTGAGAAATCTCCATCATAAGATCACAAAGTTCTTTGTTCGGCAGATAGTCTTGGATCTGATTCCCAATCGTCAGATCCGGAGCAAGGTTTAAAAGCTGCCTGGCGGCAGGGTTCATCAAAACCACTCGGCCTCGGGAATTGGTTACCATCAACCCATTGGGAAGATGCTCGATGATTGTATGGATGCGGCTTTTTTCAGTATCCAGATCAACCAGGGTCTTTTTTCTTTCCTGCTCCAGCCTTTCAGTTTCGCGCGCAAGGCGAATTCTTTCGGCGGCACGATTCACTACGATGCGCAATTGATCCGGGTCAAAAGGTTTGGAGATAAAATCGTATGCTCCTTGCTTCATGGCTTCAATGGCCGTTTCTACGGTGGCATATCCGGTGATCACGATCACCAGAATCGATACATCCAGCTCCTTGATGCGTTTAAGGACCTCCATCCCATTCATGCCCGGCATCTTCAAGTCGAGCAGCACGATGGAGACTTGGTTGTCTGAAAGCACTTTTAGGGCCTTATCTCCCAGGGAAGCTTTCAGGACATCAAAACCGATGCGAGTCAGAATCCGTTCAGATCCGTCCCGGATATCTTGTTCATCATCCACAACCAATACACATACGGTGTCAGGTTTGTACTTCACTTTCATCTTCTCCATTCACTTCTTTATCAAACGGAAGCTCGATGACAAATGTTGTGCCTTCGGCGGGATTACTGCTGGCTTTGATAATGCCGCCGTGATTTTCAACGATGCTGTAAACCATGCTCAGTCCCAGACCAGTCCCTTTCCCCTTTTCCTTAGTTGTAAAAAACGGATCGAAAATGTGTGGGAGAACGTCTTCGGGTATTCCGGGACCGGTATCTGATATCTCTATGCAGGCCCGGTCGCCGTCTGTTGACAGGTAGCTTTTTACCGTGAGCTTTCCCTTACCTTCCATGGCCTGGGCAGCGTTGATGATGATGTTCATTAACATGTGGTTTATTTGTTGATTATCGGTTAGGGCGAGGGGGAGTGCAGGCATCAAATCTTTTTCTATTTCGATATTTTTGAAGATAGGCTGATTTTCGAGCAGAAAAAAGGAACGGGAAATCGCCTGGTTGATGTCGTGCGGTTCCATTAAATGGCGGGTCGGCCGGGAAAACTCAAGCAGTTCTTTCACGGTAGCCCGGCACCTTTCAGCATTTATCATAATGCGGCGCAGATCTTCTTTGGCCCCTTCTTCCAGATCATATTCCTCCATAATCAGCTTAGCAAACAGTGTAATTCCTCCAATGGGATTATTTAGCTGGTGAGCGACCCCTGCGGCCAGTTTGCCGATGGAGGCCATCTTTTCCGACTGCATAAGTTGGAGCTTGATTTTTTCCAATTTTTCTTTCATTAAAAAGGCATCGGACGATTGCAGATTTTCTTCAGAGGCATCTGTTGTTGAAAGATCTAAATCCATGCTGACAAAGGCGTCATTATTTTTTCCGGAATAAATTGGATACGCATAGTTACAAGACATTATATTTAAATCCAAAGTGTTTACCGGATTCGGTCTTAATGCTGGTTTTCCCTTTGCTTTAACTTCTTTTATGGCACAATTATTACATGGTATGGCGCTGTCGCCGAACACTTCATGGCAGAATTTCCCGATAATATCAGACCCCGGCAAACCATTAACCTTAAAGTTTGCAGACAGGATCTTAAATTCAGGTGAAACCACTATGAGCTTTCTTCCGAATGTATCATTTGCTTTTATTAACCATTCTTTTTCAACCTCTGTGCGCATGCCATACCTCGTTTTAGCCTGAATGTAATATTTTAGCCCTTTGAAAACATTATCGCCTTTTTCAAAAAGCTAATTTGAGTAATGCGCTTGCCGTTAAACCCCAATGTCATTTTCGTGCACCGCTTGCGACATCTATGACAAGCGAAGACCCAGAAAAAGTAAATCATACCCGTCATGCCGCCTTGGCGGGCATGACGGGGAACTGCTGAGAAAATCGCTCAGATTACAAATAGGTTATAGCAATGATTGTGCCAAAAAAAACAGGGAGGGAGTATTGGCTAAGCATTCAAAGATATTGAAAAAATTGGCAATTGCCAAACAAAATATCTGTCAGGTTTGTTTACACATTGTAAAGAGAAGCAAACAGGACAAAATTTTATTTTGAATTGAGGATGGTCCGAATGTCTTTGTCGATTTTTGAGCGATAATGATTCAGGGCGGCATTATTGGCCGTGATCATATCGAGCTGGCGGGTATGGA
>JAQBHK010000500.1:0-4112 GCA_032127815.1 Desulfobacterales bacterium | reverse complement strand
TATTTTTTGGGGCAAACTCCATATCTTGTGGTCACGGCAGGTCAGTTGAAATTCCATGTATCTGCTATTATCAACGCGCCATAAACCCCTCTAATTCCTTGGATATGTAACGAGTATCACACCTGAGCAGATCCTCATCTTCAGGCCTGGAATTAAGTCAGAAAATCCCATATCTTGTATGGCTATCGTTTTTCATAGTCACAACTCAATGTGAACATTGCTTGAGCCAATCAAAAATTGAACACCAAAATATTTGCGATTGCCTTAACGAATCTTCAATGATATTAGTTTGATGGCAACAAACGACTAAGGCAAGTTATCGTGTTTGCGACACGAAGTCGCGTATTTACAGACTGTTCAACGTAGGCTATAAGCCTTTGATTGAACCCAACGTCCCGTCGTTGCGATCCTATGGAAGTATGCGCTCATGGTGCATCCATGATGGGTATAAAGCCTTCCTGACAATGCGCCGAAGCACTTTTTGGTGTGGCGTGGAAACCGTAAGGCAGAAGCGCTCCTGAAAGCTCCATCCGGGTGAGGAGTTAGGATAGGATGCTATGGTCAATATATGTGAACACTTGTAACTGTCGTGATTCTTAGGAAGACGAAAGAATGAAAATCTTGAGAATCTTGTAGATCCTGCCAAAAAAATAAAACTTGGAACGATCATATTTCGCTCAGTTAGGGTACAAGTTCGATTGTCATTTGTCATTGGTCATCGATTTAGCGCTATTGTTTTTTTTATCGAACTATTATAGAAAAATGGAAGTAACTGAAACGGAGCGCTGCGCTTGACGAGCACTCTGTTTGAGGAGCGTCCTGTCGGACTTGAAGGAGATTGAAAGATCCATGATAAAAAGAGAACCGATTGCGGTGGTCGGGATGGCCGGAATTTTCCCTAAAGCTCCTGACCTGGATATATTCTGGCATAATATTGTTAATAAAATCGATGCTGCCGGCGAGGTGCCCCCCCACCGCTGGATCGTCGAGCCGGACGCGATCTACGCTGCTGATCCCGGGCCGGACAAAACCTTTTCAAAACGTGCCTGCCTGATCCGTGATTTTGAATTTGACCCTGACGGATTTGAGATTGACGCCAAGCTTTTGCAAGGGCTGGATCCGCTGTATCATCTTGTTCTGCATACCGGCCGCAAAGCGTTATCAAGCTGTGCGACTGCCGCGTTAAATAAAATAAAAACCGGGGTTGTTCTGGCTGCCATTGCCCTTCCGACGGATGGTTCATCTTTTATCACCAGGCAAATTCTGGGTGCTTCTTTTGCAGAAAAACTATTCGGCCATATTGGCGCAGAAAATATTGAAACCCTTTCCAGGGAGCAGTATCTGGCCGGCAAAGTCACCAGCCTTCCGGGTGCTGTCCTGGCCGAAGGGCTGGGTCTTGAAGGCGGAAGCTATACCCTGGATGCGGCCTGCGCCTCATCACTTTACGCCGTTAAGTTGGCCTGTGATGAACTCTTAAGCGGCCGTGCCGACGCCATGATAGCCGGTGGGGTTTCCAGACCGGAATGTCTTTATACTCAGATCGGTTTCAGCCAATTGCAGGCGTTATCTCCTTCAGGCCGGTGCGCCCCGTTTGATGCCGGCGCGGACGGCCTGGTTGTGGGAGAAGGGGCCGGCATACTCGTTTTAAAACGGCTCGACGATGCCTTACGCCATCAAGACAATATTTGTGCTTTAATCCGGGGAATCGGCCTTTCCAATGACATGCGCGGCAACTTGCTGGCCCCGGACAGTGAAGGCCAGGTACGGGCCATGCGCAGTGCGTATACCGCCGCCGGCTGGGCGCCCCACGACATCGACCTGATTGAATGCCACGGCACCGGCACACCGGTGGGGGATGCGGTGGAACTGCAAAGCTTGAAAAACCTGTGGGGCTCATCCGGCTGGACGGCGGAGCAATGTGCCATCGGATCCGTCAAGTCAATGATCGGCCATCTTTTGACAGGGGCCGGTGCCGCCGGAATGATCAAGACCCTTTTGGCCTTAAAACACCGAACACTGCCGCCGTCACTTCACTTTAAGCAAGCACCGCCAAAAAGCCGGCTTAATAACAGTCCTTTTCGGGTACAGACCCGCGCGGAAAAATGGATGCGCAGAGCAAACGATGGCCCGCTGCGTGCGGCGGTGAGCGGATTTGGATTCGGGGGAATCAACGCCCACCTGCTTTTTGAAGAATGGAACCCGAAAATTGAAAAATGTCGATCAACGATCAAAGCGCATCGTTCAACGACCGTGGAGCTTCAAACTCCCATCGACCCGCCCTCTTCTGAGATTGTACCGGTTGCCATTGTCGGCATGGCGACTCATTTTGGTTCTTTAACGAATTTGCAAGAATTTGAAGAGGCTATTTTCCGAGGTGATTCGATCATCTCAAAGCGTCCGTCAAACCGCTGGAGAGGTTCCGATAATATTGCCGAAAAGCACCTGGGGCTTTCGCTTTTAAACGGTGGATATATAGATGACCTTTTAATCGACACCACCACCTTTGGCATACCCCCGGCCCAGATCCCGGATATCCTCCTGCAACAGCTTCTGATACTGAAAGTCGCTGCCGCTGCCATGCAGGATGCAGGGCTTCCACAAAAACAGGAGCGCCCGCGCATGGGCGTTATCATCGGCATGGAGTTTGATTTTGAAGCCACTGATTTCCACCTGCGCTGGAACCTGTATAACCTGGTTCAACGCCGGCGCAACGCCAAAGGCTTTGAACTTGATGATCGCGCCGCAGCCGTCTGGCTTGAATCGCTGAGAGACGCCTGCGGTCCGCCCCTGACAGCCACTCGAACGGTTGGTGCCCTGGGAGGGATTGTTGCCAGCAGGATTGCCAGGGAATTTCGTTTCGGAGGTCCCAGTTTCGGCGTCTCCTGTGATGCCGCTTCCGGCCTGAAAGCGCTTGAAATCGGGGTCAGGTCTTTGCAGCAAAATGAAACCGACGCGGTTCTGGCAGGCGCAATCGATCTTTGCGGTGATGTGCGCAATGTCATCTTGGCAAACAGCATAAGGCCGTTTGCTAAAAGAGAGGAAACGCGCCCTTTTGATCAGTCCGCCGACGGGACCCTGCCGGGCGAAGGTGCGGCGGCGGTTGTCCTCAAAAGGCTTGACCAGGCCGTTAAAGACGGCGACAGAATATATGCTGTTATCAAAGGGATCGGACATGCAAGCGGAGGCGGCATTGGCCGCAACGCTCCTTCCAAAGAGGCGTATCTTCTTTCGCTGCAGCGCTCCTTTCAGGATGCCGGCCTGGCGCCGTCAGCGGTCAGCTTTGTTGAGGCCCACGGCAGCGGCAACCCCGCGGAAGACCGCATGGAAGCAGAAGCCCTTAACACTTTTTTTGCACAAAACAAAGAGCCGTGTGCCGTCGGATCCTCAAAACCGAACCTGGGACACGCCGGGGCTGCCTCCGGGCTGGCCTCTTTGGTTAAAACCGGTCTTTGCCTGTACCAGGAGATAATTCCTCCCCTGATAAATTTTGTCAAACCCGCACGCCAAATCCAGTCCGGCAGCGCCTTGCATATACCTGCTTTCCCGCAGTACTGGCTGCGAAACAGACAAGACGGGCCTCGCCGGGCCTGTACCAGCGCCATGACCTATGACGGCAACTGTATGCATGTTATCCTTGAGGGTTTTGAATATGATTCCGTTGAACTTATACCGGAAAAGGTCGCCAGAGAAAGAATAATTCCCCTGGGATTCAAGCCTATGGGCACTCTGATTGCACAAAAGGTGCCACTCGATCTTGACAAATTCTTCGCCCACGCTTCGCCGGCTCTCATCCGCACTGAAACTTCAAAAGATAAATCCGTAAACCTGATCCGGCGGATTGCCGGCGGCCCGGCACCATCCCCGGCCCTGCCCATGGTTGAGGACAGAGGTCGGAGGTCGGAGGACAGGGGACAGAGGGCAGAGGGCGGAGGACAGAGGGCGGAGGGCGGAGGGCAGAGGGCAGAAGTCGGAGGTCGGAGGGCAGAGGTTGGAGGGCAGAGGTCGGAGGTCGGAGGGCGGAGGACTGAGGACAGAGGACAGAAGTCAGAGGTCGGAGGGCAGAGGACAGCCGCCTACGCTACGCTACGTCGTGCCAAGGAGGTCAGAGAAGA
>JAQBHK010000499.1:0-7596 GCA_032127815.1 Desulfobacterales bacterium | reverse complement strand
GAACTCCCTTTGTGCCGCCATCCGCACATCCTCGTCGTACTCTAAGTGCCCGCAGGGAATGCACCACATCCCCCCGTAAGAACCTTGTCGTTTTACCAGAAGCAATGCGTGATTTTTAAGCAAAACAACGGCCACCCCAACCGTAGGGTTGCGATAATGAGTCTGTTGGCACGGCTCACAATACAAGCGCTTTGGGAGCCTCTTGCTTCTAAGCTGCAATCGACCGCCACAATACGGGCAGAACTGAAATTCCACAGGTTCGTCTACTCCTGATGTATAAAAAAACTGTTGTCTTGCACCACCGACAACAGTTTTTTTCTAAATGTCTGTAAACATCTGTATTATAGAGCTTATAATACATTTGGTCTTCGGGCCAGAATATGCTTAAGTCCGAGTTCTTTTTTGCTTTTTTATCCCGCATGCAGATAAATTTCAGGCGAGACCCTATAGTATGGCGTGGTGTCTCCGGATGCAAACGGCCCTTCCACGCCTGCTTCTCTTAACATCTTGTGATAACAATCAAAGCAAGCCCAGGCCTCCCAGTGAAGTTTGGCCGCATGGTCCAGACAGTCACCGTAATAGGGACAAAAAAGATTTCTGCTTCCAGTGTTATGAACCGGATTGGGGTTTTTATCCATCCTACATGCTCCTTTGTTTGTCTTGTTGAAAAACCAGGCGCAACCCGAACCGTTCGGGATAAAACACCCTGAGCTGCACGGCGCTTGCACTCCCCCGGTTTGTCCTGGCGAAGCGAAGATTCCGCCTGCCGGGATTGGGTACTGCTAAAATCCCGCAATCGGGGCTACGGGGGGCTTAAATCGTTCTCGGGCAGGTAAAATATTCTATCAAAACGGCGGGATATGTAAATAGAGGGAACGCTGTATATCGTGTTGGATTTGTCTGTATTTTTCACTAAGGACTACGAGCATGCTGTATGCGGCCGTAAGCCTTAAATAAGGTCTGAAATTATCACAAATAGGGTGTTTTTTTTGAAGAAATGGGGTGTTCGGCGTATTTGCCAAGGTCTCGGTGTGGTGGTTTGAAAAGGTAAGGGCCATCCCGAGCATAAGGGATGGCCCTTTTTTTTAATAACCAGCGTGTGTGAGAAGCCTGGCCGGGTCTGCTAATACACCCTTTTAAGCTTCGAGTGCCTGGCGATCAGCCATATCCATCAGAACTCTTTCCCTGGCCTTATCGATACCCAGCGCCTTGCGCTTCTTGTCGATATGGGCAATCATCTTGTGGGCATGCTTGATCGGGTCCGGTTCACAGTCCCACATTCCGCCGTAAATACTTTCGAGTTCTTTGTACAGATAATTCTTAAACTCGGGCGCGCCGTCTAAGGGCATGTGATATCCAAAGACCGTGTAGATGCCGGAAGCAACCACATACTGCCCAATGGCGATCGCCTTTTCACTCATCCATTCCGGTGCGCTGCCGGCCAGAGGAGCATCGCAGATGTCGTTGCCAAGCCCACCGGCCTTAACCACTTCGGTGGCCGCCAGCAAAATGCGGGTGTTGTCAACGCAGGAGCCCAGATGCAGCACCGGCGGAATCCCCACGGTCTCACACACTTCGGCCAGACCCGGTCCGCAGAAGACCTGAGCGGTCTCAGGCGTCAGCAGGCCGTGGGTGCCGCAGGCAATGGCGCTGCAGCCGGTGGTCAGTACCAGTACGTCATTCTTGATCAGCTCTTTGATGATCGTAATATGGGCATCGTTATGTTTGGTGCGGGCATTGTTGCAGCCCACCACCCCGGCGACACCCCGGATACGGCCGTTGATGATATTGTCGTTCAGCGTATAATAAGAACCCCGGAAGGTTCCGCCCAGGTGGTACTTGATCGATTCCACACCGAAACCGGCGATCTGGGTGTTCTTGTGGCGCGGAATCATCACCTCGGCGCCCCGGTTTTTAAAGTTGTCGATGGCCATGGTGACGATCCGTTTGGCGTCTTCCAGGGCGTGATGCTCGTCAAACTCGATATGGATCACGTTGTCCTGCTCCATTCTGGCAATGGGGTGCGTGGTGATCAGTTTGGTGTGAAAACATTTGGCCACATTGGCCAGGTTCTGAAAGACACACTGTACGTCAACCACCATGGCATCACAGGCACCGGTAATTATTGCCAGCTCCTGCTGCAGAAAGGTGCCGGCCGGCGGTACGCCGTGGCGCTGAAGCATCTCGTTGCCGGTACAGCAGATGCCGCCCAGCTGAATTCCGTGGGCGCCTTTGGATTTGGCATAATCGATCATCTCGGCCGACTGGGCTGCGGCCACGATCATCTCCGAAAGCACCGGCTCATGGCCGTGAATGATAATATTGACATGATCTTCTTTCATGATGCCCATATTGGCCTCGGACTGCAAGGGAGAAGGTGCGCCGAACATGACATCCTGGAGATCGGTTGCGATCATGGCACCGCCCCAGCCGTCTGCCAGGGCGCAGCGGGTGCACTGTTTGACGATGTTTTTGTAATCCTGGTCCACTCCCATGGTGGTGCGATGCATGATCTCCACGATTTCACGGTCGATGTTGCGGGGCAGTACCCCCAGTTTCTTCCAGCGCTCATACAGCGGTTTCGGCGCCCGTTTCAGATAGGCCAACTCGCCTTCGGTCTTGCCCCATTCGGCCACGGCCTTTTCAGCCACCTCAAGGACGATTTCATCAAAATCGCGATCGACCTGTGCGCCGTCTTTTTCCACCGTAATATCCACACCAAAATAGGGCGCAATCTGCAGCAGCCTTTCCGGAGATTTGATGGTATAATCAGTGGTTTCCTTGCGGGCTACCGACAGAAAGACCTCGGCTACTGCGCGGCCATGGTCCGAATGGGCCGCCGTACCGGCCGCCACCATGCGGGCAAAGTTACGCGCCGCAATCGTGTTGGCGGTAGCGCCGCACAGCCCTTTTCTGGTGTCCTCGCCTTCAATGCCGGCCTTGGGCAGGGGCAGACGGCAGGGTCCCATGGCACACACTTTACAGCAGGTGCCTTGTATGCCGATATTACATGGCTTCATGGTAACGGCCCGGTCAAAGACCGTCTCAATACCCAGTTCCTGGGCGCGCTTGATCATCTCCTGCGTTGCAGGACAGATGGAAGCTTCCATTGCGTCAGCTACCTTCCTGGTTTTGGCAGCTTTTTCGTTTTTTTCTTCTGACATAGAGGTTCCTCCTCATTATTATTGTGTCATCCGGAGATCTTTGAAAATGATCGATCCGCTTATGCATTTTCAAACTAATGATCGCCGGGGATATTAGCCCTTATTTTTAGGCTCTTTTGTGCAACCGGTTCAGCTGTTCCAGCATTTTATCGAACTTGGTTGTCTGAACGGCGGCCGCGGTCATGGTAACTTCGGCTGCCGGAGCAGCGCCTGCTTGGGCCAGGCGCGCTTCGCGTTCCTTGGCACGGGCATCGCGCACGGCATCATCGGCAGCATCCCGTTTGGCCTTGGCGTCAGCGGCGGCTTTGGCCTCGGCATCAGCCTTGGCTTTGGCGGCGGCTTCCACTTTGGCTTTGGCGGCGGTTTCAGCCTTTTCCTTAGCCTCGGCATCAGCTTTAGCCTTGGCGGCAGCTTCAGCGGCGGCCTGGGCCTCAGCCTCAGCTTTGGCCTTGGCGGCGGCTTCAGCCGCGGCCTTGGTATCTTCTTCGGCTTTGGGCGCTTCTTCAGCCTTTTTGGCTTCCTTTTTCTCAGGTGCCGCTTTCTTGGCAGCTTTTTTCTTGGGCGCTTCTTCTTTGGCGGCCTTCGGCGCAGCCTTTTTCTTCGGCGCAGCCTTCTCCGGTTCACCTTCGATAGTAAGATCGAGTTCCGGAGCCAGGGCGGCATAATCAATATCCACGTCATCTAATTGTTTGCTGATTGCCGCAACATCGGCAGCCGATCCGCCCTCGAGGGCAAGATCGATAAAAGCCTTGGTCAGCCGAATGGCTTCCGGATGTCGCATGATCAGAATATTGGCACCGGCCACCAGGTATGTCACGGCCGTTACGGCTTCCATAAGGATGCCGCGCCTTTCCGGATCTCCCAGCAAGGGCGCTTCTTTTACAGACTGCTTGGCTTCCTTGCACTTCCAGACTTCGTTGGCGAGGTTGTTGATAAGCGGCAGCTTCAACTTTTCGTCGCCCTGGGTCAAAGCGGCCATGGTGAGCCGTTCCATAACCGAATAGGTATATTCCAGACCGTAACCCAGGCCGCCGGTGGTGGGATCGATGATGATGCGCTTGGTCGACAACCCCAGGTTTTCCAGCAGAATGTTTACCTGTTTGGCCAGATTCACGTCAATAGGCGAGGATGCAATAACGGTGTGACCGTATCCCATGGCAGCAGCACCGATGCCCTTGTGGTTTTTATCCTCCACAGGCCCGATGATCAGATTCTTGTCCATGTTCTCTTCGGCCACTTTCTTTAAAACCGCTTCATCTTTTTCGATGCTCCCGGTCCCCCATACAATCAAGGGAACATCGATGGCTGCAAGGACCTTTTTTACCGTTGCAGCGGCCTCTGCCGGACTGGTATTCTGTGAATGGGGATCGGTGCTCTTGAGCTGTAGTGCAATCAGCTCGGCCCCGAATTCGTCCACGCATTTCTTGGCCCAGGCAGCCGGATCTGAAACCACATCCTTGAAATAGCTCAAGGCCGCCGCCGGCCAATCGTCCGGCTCCACATCCCATACTTCCATTGCAATTACGGGCTTGTGAGGTACTTCACCCTCAAAGTTGTAAAAAGGATAGCAGTTCTCTCCCCCGACGGTAACGGCCTTGTCCCCTTTGCCGAGAGTGATTTCCTTTATGCTGCCCGTATAAGATTCTTTAAATATTTCTAAGCCCAATGATACCTCCTTTTATAGTCAAAGTTTAATTTGAGGTGTGCATCGTTTCAAGTCTAGTCCATAATAATTCCCTGGTGATAAACGATAGAAACCTTCGGGTTAAATTATAAAATCAGCCCTCCTTTCGTTAGTTTGATTTTTTTATTAATACTATCTACATCGGTAGATTTATAGCCACTTGTTAATAAGCGCGCCAAAAGATTGTTTGTGTAGTTAGCCATTATTTTATTACTAATGAAAAAGGTGCGTTATAATACTTACGGTCAAGACAATTCAGCACCGGAGTTTATCGAATATGACCTTTTATATTGAGCTGGTTTGTTTGTCAATAGATGAGTCACATTAAATTTGATTGCAAATTATCAGTCAGATACAGCGCTTAGAAGGCACCGCGCCGGCAATTGGAGTACCTTTGCAACATTGACAACAAAATATTGATAATGTGGTTGTCCGGACTACTAGATGGAGTGGTTCTCAATAATACGTTAGTATGAGAAGCGCTATAATGGATAGGCAACGAATTGAGTTGTCGGGGAGTTTTTTATAGAATTCAGTCTAAAAGCAAGATGGATGATCATATTTTAAAGCGGGTACTGTTTGAATGCATTAAGAATCGTTGGAAAGAACAGACCATCTGCGGAAAATCTTGCCGGGTAAAAGAACCGGCCGCCTGCCAAATCTGTTGTCTTCATTTCAACATCGCTTTGCGGGCTTTGAAGCGGGCTTTGAGTTTGGGGAATTTATCTATATCTGTATGCGGCAAAAAGAGCGCGGCCACATAGTTATCCATATAAGAGGCGGTTTCCGAAAGCTCGAAATTTGTCATCCGTTTGGTTACGTCCACTACATCTTTGCGGATGCGGTTTGTCAGAGCGCTCATTTTAGCCCCCATCAGGGAGCCGTTGCCGATATACCGGACTTTGTCAGGATCCATTTCAGGCAGCAGGCCGATAATCATGGCTTTTTCAAGATCTACATAGCTCCCGAAGCCGCCTGCCAGAAAAATCTGTTCGATATCATTGACCCCCAGCCCCACCTCTTCCAGAAGGGTCATACAACCGCTGTACAGGGCACCTTTGGCGCGGATCAGATTGTCAAGATCCGGCTCCGTAAGGACGATATCTCTGTCGATTTGGGTCTCTTCCTTCCAGGCCAGCACATATTCAAAAATGCCGTCGGTTTCGCGGATGCGGGGAGTACTCAGATCGAGATTGAATTTTCCCCGGTTGTCAATCACCCCCATTTCAAACATTACGGCCGCAATGGTAATCAGGCCGCTGCCGCAAATACCTTTGGGCCTGACATTGCCGACGGTGATGTTCATCGGTTCAAAAGTAAAGGCGTCCATAGAAAAATCTTCGATGGCGCCTTTGGCGGCCCGCATGCCGAATTCGATACCGCCGCCCTCGAAGGCCGGACCGGCACTGCAGGCAGCACAGGCCAGCCAGTCCTTGTTGCCGATCACAATCTCTGCATTGGTACCGATATCCATAAAAAGAGTTAGTTTTTCAGTACGATACATGCCGGACCCCATTACACCGGCTACAATGTCTCCACCTACGTAGCTGGAGACAGCCGGGTAAAGCAGCGCCGTAGTGTGGTCTCCCAGTTCCATGCCCAGATCGACGGCTTTAATGGGCGGATACAGCGTTGACGCCGGCACATACGGTGAACGCCGGATATAGCTGGGGTTGATCTTCAGCAACAGTTGAAACATGGTCGTGTTGCCCGCCAGGGTAACCGAGGAAATTTCGTCAATATCGATTTTAGCCCGCCGGACGAGTTTGCCGATTAACTTGTTAATGGTTTCTACAACGACCTGACTAAGTTTCTCCAGCCCGCCGGCTTTTTCCGCGAAAATGATCCTGCTGATAACGTCTTCACCATAGCTGATCTGACCGTTATATTCGCCAAACTGAGCCACAACTTTGCCGGTAATCAAGTCGATTAACTGTGCATAAATGGTGGTCGTGCCGATATCCAGCGCAATGGCATAGTTGCAATCGGTAGTATCCCCGGGCTGAATGTTGATGATATTGGTCTTGCGGCCGGACTGCACCGGGCGGGCCAGGGTCGCCGTGACCTTGAAATCGTTTTTTCTTAAAACATCCGGTAGTTTTCGTATCACCGGCATTTCAACCACCAGTCGATGTTCGCCGTGTTTTATCTGCAGGTAAGTGACCAGTCTGGTTACATCCGGCAGATTGTCCTGGGCATTGGGCTCGGGAAGTTCTAAGTACTTTTTTTCAACCGGCGGCATGAAAAGGCCTCTATCCTTCAATTCCTCCAGATTCATTTCCTGGATCTCGGCGGTGTACCGCGGTGTGCTGTGCAGGTTCAGCACACCCGCATCGATCTCGGATTCAATGGGAACACGTATAACAAGATCGCTGTTGACTTTCGCCAGGCAGGCTTGCCGGTAACCTTTTTCCTGATCGGCTTTTTTCAGCTTTGAGGAAATGCCCCCTTCAACAGTACCGTCTTCGATCATCACCCGGCATTTGCCGCAGACACCTTCACCGCCACAGGAAGCGTTAATATGAACCCCGGCTTCCATGGCGGCACGGATTAAATTATGACCGTGCGATACTGTTACTTTTTTATTATGCGGCAGAAATAAAACGCTGTGTTTAGTCATGTATCTTCGCTTCCTTTAACTTTAGATCTCGCAAGTTATAAAGTGTTATGCTGACATTTAGGTTCAGAGGTTCAGGGTTCAAAGGTTCAAGGTTAAGCGCTTCGCGCTTTTTCCCTGAACCTTTGAAC
>JAQBHK010000498.1:0-2795 GCA_032127815.1 Desulfobacterales bacterium | reverse complement strand
TCCGCAAAAGACAATCACGTCAGCGTCGGTTTCAGCAGCCTTGCGGCTCAATTCAAGAGAATCACCGGTATAATCAGCAATATCCTGTACTTCCGGACGTTGGTAGTTGTGGGCCAGGATAATTGCGTTCATCTTTCTTTTCAAAGTGCCAATTTTTTCTATCAGGCTTTCACTCATTGTAACTCCTTTTTCAATTAAGCGGAAAACGCTCAATGGCTGTCTGTCAATGTTGATGAATTCATTACGTTTCAGGTGTCAGACTGTAATTTGTGGTTTGCCATACAATATAAATACATTTATGTCAAAAGTAACCATTATCGTCAATAAATAGACAGATACGGCAAAATATTCTCTAATTTACAGCCTCAATCAGGATTTATTTATTTTCAACAACCCCCTTATATATTTTTTATATAAACATTAAACTATGTAAATTAAGTAGATTAAAGTCTTTAAAATTGGCAAATCTGCATGCCGCAACTGAAGCAATTATATTTATGGCACACTAATTGCTAATTATAGATGCTAATAACTGACAAAGACCAATGATATTTACCGGTTAGTGGATCTTATATTAAAATGACCGATAAGCTACTTAAAAACAGGCCGTTAAAAAAAGCTATTCTGGGAACTGTGGATGACCTTCCGCCCATGCCTGATATCTTGCATAAGGCCCGAACGATTATCGCAGATCCCAATTCCAGCTTTAAGAATTTAGAAAAATTAATCATTAATGACCAGGCGTTTGCCGTCAAAGTTCTTAAAATTGCCAATTCAGCTTACTATGGCCGCGTAAAAAAGGTATCATCGATACAGGAAGCGACGGTTATTATCGGAATGAAAAACCTGTCTGAACTCATTACAATAGCCAGTGCTTCATCTCTTTTCAAAAAAGCCTTGATTGGATATGAACTTACGGCCCAAGCTCTATGGCGGCATTCCATTGGAGTTGCCGTTGGGGCAAAAATCATTGCCGGCAAAAAATATACTGACCTGGCCAATGATGCCTTTTCGGCCGGACTTATTCATGATGTTGGCAAGCTCATATTAGACGAATATGTCTATGAGCGCAAAGAAGTTTTCCGGGAATTTATGTACGACAGCCAACTGACCTTCCTGGAAGCTGAAAAAGAGATTCTCGGATTCGAACACGCGGAAATAGCCGCCAAAGTCTGCAAAAAATGGAATTTTCCAAAATCAATCACTGTCGCTATCCGCTATCATCATCAACCCTCGCGCCTCTTGAGCAATAAGCTGGCACATATTGTTCATGTTGCGGACCAGATTGCTGAATCGATTGGTATGAATATCGACGGAATTTCACTTGAAATCTCTGACAATTCTTTGGAGGCAGTAGGCGTTGAGATTTATGAAATTGCACAGATTATGGATGAAGTCACAGAGTATGTTGACCAGGTAGGCGATTCTCTAGGGGGTAGTTAAAGCTTATGGATTTTGGATCTGTTGTCGGAAGTATTTCCGGCATATTTCTCATTATAACCGCCATATTCATTGCGGGGGATATTCATAATTTTTGGAATGTTCCGGGGTTGATGATTGTTATGGGGGGTACGGTTTCGACTACTCTGCTCACCTTTCAATTTAAAGACGTTGTGACAGCGTTTAGGGCGGCATATTTTGCTTTTGCCAAGGACAAGAAGGATCCCAACAGCATGGTTGCGACCATGATTAAATTGTCCGAAATAAGCCGGCGGCAGGGGATACTCGGGCTAAGCAGTATCAAAACAAAATCACGGTTTTTAAAAAAGGCCTGCGCACTTATTGCCGATGGCTCTGAAGAGGAGACGATTAGATCGGCATTAAGAACCGAGATTGAATCATTGAAATTGAGACACTTTATCGTTCAGGACATATTCCGCAAAATGGGGATGTATTCACCCGCATTTGGCATGCTCGGGACACTTATCGGTCTGATCCAAATGTTAAGCAAACTTCAGGATCCTTCCCAAATCGGTTCCTCAATGGCTATCGCCATACTGACAACATTTTATGGTTCTTTGCTCTCCACGCTGTTCTGCTTGCCCATAGCCGGAAAACTCAAGGCCAGAACTGTTTATGAGGTGATAAATCTTGAAATTGTTTTCGAAGGAGCGATCGGTATCCTTGACAACAACAACCCAATTATTGTTTACGAGAGACTATCATCCTTTATACCTGCGGCAAAGCGAAGATCATTATCATCTATGAGGACAAAATAACATGAAATCAAGCAGTTCCGACATCATGGATATAATTGAAGATGATGAAGAAGCCACTTGGCTTGTGACATATGCTGATCTGATGACCCTGCTGCTGGTCTTTTTTATATTAATGTATGCTATATCGTCCACGAATCTATTAAAGTTCAAAAACGTTTTAACTTCTATTCAGGTTAATCTTGGTGAAGAGAAGCCTGGAGTTGGTCTTCTGGAAATTGTCAAACCTGAAAAGTGGGACCAGAAAGTCAGTCTGGCGGATTTGTCAGGGTTAAAATCCAGAGAAAATGAGCTGTTGGGTGATATTGATGATTTGATCCAATCAAAGAAACTGGGTCAACATATCATAGCCCAAATATCCGCAGGCAAGATATACATTCAAATTCGGGGTAAAGTTCTCTTTGACTCCGGTGCCGCCCAACTGAACGACGAAGCAAAACCGATTTTAGATAAAATAATCGACATTATACAAGATTACGCAGAATTTAATGTAAATATCAAGGGACATACGGATAACACCCCTATTTCTACGGTCCAATTTGCCTCAAATTGGGAACTATCTGCCATCCGGGCCACCAC
>JAQBHK010000497.1:0-4027 GCA_032127815.1 Desulfobacterales bacterium | reverse complement strand
TGGGCCATGAAAATGTCCAATCCACTATGGTTTATTTGCATATGGATCTTAAACGCCGCCGAGCGGTACAGAAGAAGTATATCGAATATACCCAGTACAATCTATCTCATGATACGAAAATAGAAGAGTTAATCGACTGTGAAAATAAGAAAGAAATTCTGGAATGGCTCGATAGCCTCTAAAGGGATAATACAGACCAGAATAGACAAGAAGAGTTGTGCTTTATTGTAAGTTGTTATGCTGCCAGTTTTTTAAACGATTTGCAAATTCTTAGATAAGTTGCTGTTTTGAAAGTAAATTTAAATTTTCACGGTTCAAAACTGAATTTTAAATGCTTTTAAAGGGTTAGGTAGGCTCGCAACATAATAGCAGGTATCTGGCAGGTTGAAAGGTGTACGATTTTAGGTAAATTTTAAGAACACTCGGCATAAACTTCAGATGTTGCCTGCAAAAATATCATAGATGCGTTTGGTTATTTTAAGGAGCCAAAAAGGCTTATTGCAACTTTAAGAAGTTAAATAGTGTTCATTTTGGATTTGTGGATGGACACCAAATAGGATGGCGTTGTAAAAAGTGCAAGACTTTGAATCGGCGGCACAATACAAATCATATACGTAAAGCTTATCACAATTCTGTTTTGTTCTACCGTGCTGCATCTATAAAGCAGGTAGTACAGGTTTTGAATTGAAGATTTGGAATCCCAATCGATTCCAATATTTAGGCAACCTGAATTTGCGATTAAAGGCATCATCACATTGAGTTGCTCATATGAAATACGACTGAGGCACAATATATTGAGTTTCCCCAACATACACATTGCCCACATCCATTTAGCACAACATACTTGTTATTCATTTTTGAGAGGAAGCTATTGTTCGGAGTGGTGTCTAACAAAAAGGAAGTCGCCACCTTCGTGTCCGGTATAAAGAATATCCGAATATTCCGGTGTTTGCGGAGCGTTCAAGATTACGGAACGGCGAAGTTCGTTGAACAGGCGAGTGCCTTCAAGAACACCTTGGTTTTTTTCAAGTTCGTCAAGAAAGGCCTTTGCAAAGACTGAATGGCCGTAACTGCCGTCATCCAGCACAGGTTCAAGTCCGCCGGATGTCAACACGACCCTTGCGCGTTTGTTTACTATGCGACGGAAATATTCCGAGGATGGAATGCTTACTTTGACAGATCGTGCCAGCGTTCCCGAGTAGCAGCTATCCGCAACGACCATTACATGTTTGGCAGACATTGCTTTTAACGAATCTGAGATGTCGCCGGTCGAAATCCAGTTGGCCGGGCTATCGCGTTCCGAATCAACCGGCAGCCAATAACCGCGCCCGGCATCTTTGTCCAGCACGCCATGTCCGGCAAAATAAATGAGCAGGTTGTCTCTTGGGGTCAACGTACGTCGGAAATGACTAAAAGCGTCAATAATCTGTTTGCGGTTAGCATTTATAATGTATGTAACCTCAAAGCCATAGACCTGTTTTAGGAGGGATCTGACCGCCTTGGCGTCGTTTGCCGCCGTTGTTAGGTTTTTAAAATGTTTGTAATCGTTGTTTCCGATGACAAGTGCATAGTAACGTCCAAAATCGATAGCGGCCATCGATTTTGCCAGTACCGCTGCCTTGCGACGTTCACGGGCTGTCCCGGTGAAACGTCCCCGGGGATATTTTGTAAGATATATATCGAAATCATCGAGATTCTTACTGTCCTTTACCAACTCCCAAAGCTCCAATTCCTCACGCTCTGTTTTAAGTAAAGTTAGATGCAGTATTAAGCGCCGGGCATGATCTGAATATTGACCGGTCGGATAAAGGCGGAGATACTCTTCAAAATCCTTTGGCTCCAGGCTTGCTTTAATCTTGTCCCAAAATGCCAGTTCTTCGGTTTGGGCCTCAAGCCGAATCAGGTTTTCTATGCGCGACTTGACAATACCGGCAAAAATGCCGTTTGGAAATGTTTGCAGAAAACTTTGGTATTCACTAATCTGGCGACTGTCCTTAACTTTATTCCACATTGCCATTTCGAAATCATGCGTTTCCTTAACGGAAGCAGTCAATTTCTTGATACGATTTTGGGCAACGTTTGCAAATTGACCACTGGGGTATTGTTTAAGATAGACCTGGATCTCATTCACGTTGGTACTGCCTTTAACTTGGTTCCACAACGCCAGTTCGGCATCAATAGCCGCAATTTCGGCGGCAGCAGCCTTAAGCCGCTGTACCCGGGCTGAGGCAAGATCAACAAAGAGCCCCTGGGGATACTGGGCAATATAGGATTCAAAATCATTTGAATCGGTGCTGTCCTTGATTTTACTCCAAAGAGCCATTTCCCTGTTCTGAGCTTCGCGTTCTACAATCGTCTGGAGATTGGTCTTGGCAGTACCGGCATAGCGGCCTTCAGGGTAACGTAAAAGGTATTGTCTGTAACTTTTTTCTGTATCTTGTTTGGAAACAGATTCCCACAAAGCGCGTTCGGCCGCATCGGTCTCGCGCTGGGGCTTGCTTTCTTTTACCTCTTCAGCCGTGGGTGTCGGCGCGGCCAGCAATTGAAAGGGCAACTGACCGACTGGAATGAGTTCGGCCTTCCGGGTCGAATCGTCTGTGGCCTGCGTTACCAGTGTATTACTGTGCGCCAATCGCATGATAAAGGATCCGCTCCCGCCGCCGGCAACGAGCAACCCGCCGCCCGCGCTCGCATAATTGCCGGCTATGATACTGTTGTCAAAATCGATGAAACCGACAGAATATTGGATGTTCCAAACACTTGGGAATGCCGTCCAGGTGCAAGCAGTTTCGCTCTCTATTACTATCTGATCCGTAGAAGAAACTGTTAGCTCTGTATAGGCATCCTGGCAAAATACCGGCGTGCCGAGCCACCTGAACGTTTGATCCACTTTGAATTTAATCTGCAAGGTCTTTTTATCGAGTCCGACCTGTAGAAAGTATGGTTTTTTAATCGATCCGATGCCGGGAACAGGTCCACCTTGAACGAACCACGAAAGAGAGTCGTCCGTGCATTCCTTCATTCCGGAATCCGATTCGCATAATACGGCTTCTGTATTCTCATTGGCTTTCAACATCATCAGAAGGCCGCCAATTAATTGATCCTTAGTGTAACGACCGGATGGGCCGCACTCGCCGTTCAGGCAGACTTCTATTGTTTCAACTTTCTTGAGCATACTGCCGGTCGTGGAAGCACATCCGGCTATGAGGAGGGATAAAAGAATAAAGGCTATCACCCGCAAGAATGAGTTGCTGAAGACACAGCGCTTGCGGCTTGTTATTAGTATATGGCTGGGTTTTTCTAAATTAATTGGCATGGCTTTAAACCAATAGAATTTAACAATCGTTTTTAAATTTTATTATGAATCAAATTGCATGTCAAGTGATCCAAGTTTGAAAGTCTCTAACAAAGTTATTCTTTTCTCTGCCTCTGCTCGGTGATATCCCGTGCAATACTATTAATGCCGGTTATGTTGCCGTCCTCACCGTAGTGGAAGTTAATTGTCCAAGACATATGGTAGACTTCCCCGGTGGTTTGATTGACCTGGCGATTTTCAAAAGTGGCTCTTGAAACACGATTGCGAACCCAGTCTCCAAAAGCAATTTTAGTTCTCTCCCGATCATCTGGATGTATATAATCAAAAGCATATGAGCCGATGCACTTTTCTTTACTCAGGCCAAAAACTTTTAAGGCTTTGGCATTGAGATAGATAAACCGCCCTTCGGAATCTACCTGTGTAATGAAGTCATCAGTGCCCTCCACAAATTCACGATATTTTTCTTCGCTCTGCCGCAGCGCCTCTTCCGCTTGCTTGCGTTCAGAATCAACTTTAGCAACATAGAGAGCCATCTCGATTGTGACTTCCAGGTCTTTATCCTGGAATGGATTGATAATAAAGCCAAAAGGATAAGTAAGCTTGGCTCGTTTAAGCCTGTCCTTATCTGCGTAGCCGGTAATGAATATAATCGGAATATCAAATTGGGTGCGTATTGCATCGGCAGCTTCAATCCCGTCTATTTCGCCTTTA
>JAQBHK010000496.1:0-3094 GCA_032127815.1 Desulfobacterales bacterium | reverse complement strand
TTCATGGAGGAACCCGACACCTATCTGTGCCAGGACCGGGAGCGGGAAGCGGCGAAACGGGATTTGCCCGTTCGTGAGATCGAACGTCTGATTGCCGAGCGTCGGGCGGCGCGGGCGGCGAAGGCGTGGCAGCGGGCCGATGAGATCCGGAAGGAGCTCGCCGGCCTCGGGGTGCTCCTCCAGGACGCGCCGGACGCCACAACCTGGACGATCGCGTAGTCGCCCCGGCACGGACGGCAAAAGAACCCTTTCAGGTTGATAAGGGTCACGCGTACTTTTGATTTGATAATCTAAAAGAAATGGGCCTTGTCTGAGTTATTCACCTACCTATACGTAACATAATCCATATTTGCTATTGATATTAATATTTTAGCTGTTGTTTACATTTTCATAAATTCCATGCCCCGTCAAGGATTATTTGTTTTATTCGTGCATTCGCCTCAGTTGCCTTGCTTTTTTCTGGTCATAACCGATATCAGCCCTTGAGATACCATAGATCCTGAATGGATACGTATAACCGAATTCACTGATCAGGATATCCCCGTCAAAATCCGTTATCATGGATATATCGCGGGCATTCCTGCCGTTACTAAACCAGGTCGTATTGTCATTCGTGAACTCTACGTTAGCCGTTTCGATCCTGCCTTTTTGAGGATTATAAACACTTTTTCCCATATGCTGTGTCTCCTTTCATACACGTTTTTATTTTACAGGGGCGGAAGTGTCTAGTTTACATCGGAACAGATGGTGCCGGCTGTTCGTTGCATGATGACCTCCATGGCTTTGAAGTAATCCCTTCGTACTTTCGGGTTGGATATCCGGCAGTAACGCTGCGTGGTTCTGATGGAGTTGTGCCCCAGGAGATCCTGGATTGTAGAGAGATCGGTGTCGGCATTCAACATCTGTGTGGCCATCGTATGGCGAAGATGGTGACAGGAGATTTTCAGGTTTGTTCTGCGGGCATAATATTCCATCCGTTTCTGGATGCCGCGAATGGATATCGGTTGTCCGGTGAGTGGCCCTTTCTCTACCAGAAAGACCTTTTTCACTTTGTTCGTTGGTCTCACCCGGAGGTACTCCAGGAGGGCATGAAGGGCGTCGTTGCTGATATAGACAATCCGATCCTTGGCGCCCTTACCGTCTTGGATAAACAGGATTCTGCGTTTAAGATCAATGTTACCGAGGGAAAGATGTGCCACTTCTTCTACCCGTAATCCGCATCGGAGCATAATCATAAACATGGCTCGATCCCTTGGCCCTTTCAGATTCTTGAAAAGGATTTCTATCTGCTCCTCTTTGAGATGCTTGGGAAGCCCCCTGGGGAGCTTCATAATATTCGGCTTCTTCACCGGGTTCACGATCGGGACTTCCTCCTCTTCCGCGAGGTAGTGATAAAATTGACAGACGCTATTGAGATAACAGTTTACCGTCTTTGGCTTTAACCGTTTTCCAAGGAGATAATCCATATACGCAGTAATCTTCCGGTATGTGGTTTCCTCGATCGGCACATCAAGCCAGATCACAAAAAGTTTCAGGCCGTTCAAATAGTTCTTAACCGTGTTGGGTGAGATGTTCATTCTCTTCAAGAAACGCCTGTACCTGATGATCGCATCGGTAATGTCCATCAATCTCCCCCCTTTCTATAATCGTCATGGCTCTGAAGTACTCTTCCTCCCTGGTCTTGTCGGTCAGTCGTGCATAGCGCCGCGTCACATCCAGAGATGTATGCCCCATCAACGGCTGAAGGCACTCGATACGCATGCCGGCATTGAGAAGCTCACTGGCAAAGGTATGGCGAAGCGCGTGCAAGGAGTACCCCTTATGGGCAAGACCGACTTTCGCGATATACTGCTCAAAGATAAGACGGGCCGTACTATAAGCCATGCTTTTCCTGCCCTGAGCAAAAAAAAGAAACTCAGGACGGACATCCCTTATCTTGAGCCACGCCTTCAAGGCGTCCATCGCATCATCACTGAGATAAACAACACGCCCCTGCCGGTTCTTTTCTCCCTCGTAAATATCGATCTTGCGATCCTTGATGTGAAGATCGTTCATCTTGGTGTTTAGTAGCTCGCCGATTCTCATGCCCGTCCGTAAAAGAACCATGATCATCGCCCGGTCCCGAGGGTTATCGATTCCGGAGATAAATTGCTTCACATCGTCCGGATCCATGGCTCGCGGCAATGTCTCTGGCTTTTTCAGCCGAATCCTTCTTGCCAGGACTTCAGCGCGGACAACCCCTGTGTCAATCGCATAACCCAAAAAGGCATTTACGCAGTGCAGTTTCGTCCGCACCGTCGATAACATCAAACGGCGATCCTGCTCATGTTCGATGAAAGATTCAATGTCACGCTTGGTGATCTCTTCCAGACAGGTTTTCCCAGAAGCCCTGATACCGGACAGGAAGTCGTAAATAGCATTCAGAGCACTGGCGTATGTCCGCGGTCGGAAGTTCCGCCGATACATGCTCCGAAAATATTCCTCAACATGCTCTTTCCCAGGCAAGTCCCAGCTTGCAAGGCGATCCAATGCCCAGTGAAGAGCCTTTTCTTCCTGCGTGTATGCAGGATAAACTACCTTTCCTGATTTGGTTCTATAGATCTCGGGTAAAATAAGAGATGGGAGAAACCCTGCCGGCCGATCATTGATTCCAAGTTCCGGCAGGGATTCTTTCGCTGAAACGATACTGCAATTTTCTATGGCCATCTGGTTCATCACTACCTCCTTTCCTGTGATTCAATAGGAAATACAGATAGATGATGAACCAAAGAAACCTAAGACGCAACCATCATTTTGTTACGTATAGCACCTACAAATCAAAGACGCTCGATGTCGAATTGAGGTGAGGATTACCGCTTATAATCAAGTTTCTGCAAGCTGAAAACCTTTCTCCCGAAATAATCTTAGACAGGCATCTGCGACGGCTTTGTCGTAAAAGATTCCTCTGTTCTTCTCGATTTCATTCAGAGCTGCATCAATGCCCAGGCCGGGACGATAAGGTCGGTGGGAAGCCATGGCTTCCACCACGTCGGCAACAGCAAGAATTCGGGCCTCTATGAGAATTTCTTCCCCCTTCAGGTGTCTTGGATAGCCG
>JAQBHK010000495.1:0-2678 GCA_032127815.1 Desulfobacterales bacterium | reverse complement strand
AATATCAACCCACTGAATTTATGTGATAATCGAAATATATCAAACTGGAAAAGGCTGTAGGGACATATTTATTTAAGGCATTCAATTTGAATTGAGGGGCTAACTGGGACTGGTGATACAATTATCATATCTCTTAAATTTCAGGCGTTTATGATAGTTGTTTTGATGGCAAGGTATCTGCAATCGCACCGTGTTTAACCACACTATAATATTTTGAGCTTGAACCCTTCTTCTGGTATAGTTAAAATTTATCACTCTCAGCCAGCACATTACCTATTCCTGATCTAAATTCGCACTGTGGCAAGCTTGTGGCGCACTTTTTGGATACTGCTGAGAGTTAGCATTGTTGGATTAACCGGGATTCAAGTGGCAAGAATCTTTGAATTCCAAACCTGCTGTCCAGTAAGCATTATCTTTTACATGCTGCAAATAATGTGACTATATTGGTTAAAGCTTTCAACTGATGTATCAGGCATAAGTACAGTCCTGGACGATTTGCGAAAGACCAAGGGGGCGAACTATGAAAATGAGAACAAATCAGGGGATCGTTTTGAGGACGATTCTGAGAATGTTTCTTCTTCTGACATTAACGGTTTTATCCGCATCCTGCCAGAAAGCGGAAAAATCAGCCAGCCCGAAGGAAAAGGCAACCATCGGGGTTGCATCGTTGATATTATCGGCGCCCATCATTATTGCACAGGAGAAGGGTTTTTTTACAGACGAAGGTCTTGATATTACATTTAAGTCATATCCCTTCGGCAAAAAGGCGATAGAAGCCATGTTTGCGGGAGAGGTCGACATTGCCACCGTAGCAGAGACGCCGATTGTATTTAAAAGCTTTGTCCGTGACGATTTTGTTATCTTTGTTACATTTGTCTATAGTTATGATGACAGCAAGATTCTGGGCAGAAAAGACCAAGGGGTCAGTAAGCCTGAAGATTTAAAAGGAAAAAGATTGGGGATAACCGCCGGGACGTCAAGTCATTTTTTTGCCCACATTTATATCAATGAACACGGGCTGGACGCCTCTGCCGTAAAACTGGTTGATTTTTCAGCGCCGGATTTGCCCGGCGCATTGAAAGACGCCAAGGTTGACGCCATCTCAGCATTTGAGCCCTATGCCTATGAGGCGATAAATGCCTTGCCCGACAAAGTCGTAAGGCTTGCCGGAAGCAATCTTTTCAAAGAGACATTCAACCTTACGGCCATGAAAAGTTATGCAAAAGGACACCCCGAAACTCTGAAAAAGGTTCTGAAAGCCGTTGACAGGGCCATAATGTTCATAAAACAAAACAGAAATGAATCTATTGCCATTACTTCCAACAGCATAAAGATGAAAGAAAATTTAATGGCTTCGATCTGGGATGATTTTGTGTTCGAACTTTCCTTAGACCATTCACTGTTCACTATTTTTGAAGACGAAGCCAGATGGGCAATAAAGAACGGGTTTGCCGACAAGACAAAAGTACCCAATTATCTGGGTTATTTCTATCTGGATGCGCTGAAAGGCGTTAAGCTCGAAACCGTCACCATTATCAAATAGGCAGTCGTTAAATGAAAATTAAAACAAAGCTGAAATTGATCATCATCTTTAACATCCTTATCCTATCTGGCATTTTATCTGCCAACCTGTTTTGGCAACAACAGACTGAAAGGCAATCAAAGCAGCAGGCCCTGGTCATTGAATTGAATCACGCCATATTTAATAAGGATCGAATAAGGGATGAATATTTTCTGTATCACGAAGACCGCTCAAAAGAACAATTTCTTCTAATGCATGAGAAGACCGGAGGACTTCTTGAGCGGATGTCGGCAGCCTTTACAGGGGCGGAAGAAATGACCAGTTTGGAAAAAATGACAGGCTTGCATGCCCAATGTGGGCACTTTTTTGACCAGTTGGTCAGGATTGACGAAAGATTAACGGTTCATGCCGCCGCCGTACAAGAGTTAAGGGAACGGATCGTCAGCCAGATGTTCGTGAATGCAGATCAGCAGTATCGTAACGGATTGAAACTGCTGAAAGCCGCCAATGAAAAGACCGTGCATCAAAACAACCTTACCCATCTGTACAGCAATATCGTCTTTGGATTGCTGGTATTACTCATCGTCTTTTTTGCGGTGATTATTATCCGCAATATTACCTGGCCCTTGATAAGGCTTCATGAGGGAACCGAAATTATTGCCAGTGGGAATCTGGATTATAAAACGAATATTAAAACCAGCGACGAGATCGGCCAGTTATCAACTGCCTTTGACGCCATGACGGAAAATCTGCGAGAGATCACGGTTTCACGGGATGAACTGCACAAAGAGATTGAAAAACGCAAGCAGGCTGAAGAACAAATAAAGGCATCACTCAAAGAAAAAGAAGTGCTCCTGGGTGAAATTCACCACCGAGTCAAAAACAATATGCAGGTCATCACCAGTTTGCTCAAGCTGCAAGCAGACAAAATCGGAGATGAACAGTATGTTGCTATGTTTAAAGATAGCCAGGATCGTATAAAATCCATGTCTCTTATTCACGAGCAGCTTTACCAGTCCAAGGACTTCGCCCAAATTGATTTTGGCAAATATGTAAAGAACCTTGTAAATGACTTATTTATATCCCACGGGGTTAATCCAAATCAAATTAAACTCGATATAAAGATCGAGGATTTTCGATGCGACCTCGAAAATGC
>JAQBHK010000494.1:0-2779 GCA_032127815.1 Desulfobacterales bacterium | reverse complement strand
TTAAACCAAGACGTTAATAAGGATAGGGGAAAGATCGATGGTGTTTTAAAAGTAAAATCGTGCATTTTGCAAGAAAACTGCATTGCAACATGCACGATTTCATCCAGGCCAATGGTTTTTGTTTTAATCATTTGACAATTTCGCCTTTCAGGCGCTATTTTGGGACTGATAACACCCTGAATGTAATGGAGTGTTTTAAGAAATGACTTTTAGATTCATGACGTAAAAGAATTAATGCAGAGCAAAAGGATTTAGGAGAGATTAAGCGATGTTCGTCGACCGCCCCCGACTTCCGGTTGTAAACATAAAAAAAATCCTCAGACGTAAAGCCGCCGAGGATATTTTGAAAATGGCCGGCGTTAGCGGTGGCGTTGAATACATTGAAGCCCAGACCATCTTTCAAGGCATCCGCTGACGTTGGCCGCTGCGTTAGCTTCAAGCATTCCTCTTATTTTTCACCGTCTGCGAATCGACCCCGCCATTGCCACCGGCATATTTGTGACGACATTTACCGATATCCTGAGTCTGTTCTTCTACTTTATGATCGCAGTCCTGCTGCTTCATATATAATCCTTTGCTATGTTATTCCAATACGCTACGGCATTCTACACTGAAAGAGCCGGCGATGTCCGAACCCGTTTCAAAGGGCCGGGCTTTTCACTGTTCGAAGGCATAGTATTGATTCAAAACCTTGCAATGTAAGGAGTTGTCTGCTAAATAGCTTGACCGTGCCAGGATTTTAGAAAAAAGGACCCTTTAAACCAACAGAAAAGGATTGCCCGGCAGTGAAACGGCTTCGCCTCAAATTTAATTTGCAGAGAAAGATCAATTTATTAATTTACCTCGGTATTACCATACTGCTTTTGCACTTTCCTTTAATTTACACTGCAATCAACAAGATAAATCATAGAATCATCGAACTTGAATTGACGGAGGACTTGTATAATACGATTCTCGATATGAGAAGGTATGAAAAAAACTATTTATTGTATCATGATAATGAAAGCCTTACAGCTACAATGAGTTATATTGCTCAAGCCAAATCCCTGCTTACAAAAAAACTCTCCAAGATTACGCAACCGGATCTGGCTGCGGAATATGTTCAATCCATTGATCGTCTTAAAACTTATAAAAGTATTTTATCAGACAAATTAAAAACGCCCTCCTCTCAAAAACCGCTTGACGCGAATATCCAGAAAACCATTCGATCCATCGGTAAAGATATAGTAAACTTTGCAGAAAACCTTTTGAAAATCGAACGGCAGCTAATCACCAAAGAAACAAAAAATTTATTCTGGCGGCCGTTAGCTTTTATGGGAGCCATGTTTCTTGTTTTTCTGGCGGGTGCAATCATCGTGACCCGCAAAGTGGTAAAGCCGCTGGCAACGATCGAAAGGGCCACCGAAAAGATTGCCAGAGGTGACTTCAGCCCCATAGACCATCCCGAGGTGATGGAAAGCCAGGTCGATCATTTGGTAGTTGCATTTAATCGCATGGCTCAGGAATTGGAGACCCGGCAGGAACAAATCATCCATACCCGCAAAATCGCCTCTTTAGGAACGTTAATTTCCGGCACTGCGCATGAGTTGAACAATCCCATCAACAACATCATTTTGACCATAGATACGCTGGTGGGCGGCAGGAAAATTACCGAGGAAAGACGCGCGGAGTTGTTGGACGATATCCTCCGGCAAGCCTTGAGAGCAAGCAAGATTGTGAAAAACCTTTTAGACTTTTCTCGTGCCGAAACCTCCGGTTTCAACCATTTGAATTTAGACGAAGTTTTGAAAGAGACGATTCGAATTGCCACGAACCAGATTATTATATCCAATGTGCGGCTGCAAGAGGAAATAGCTAAAGATTTGCCGGAAATCAAAGGAAACCGTCAGGGATTGCAGCAGGTCTTTTTGAATATAATTACAAACGCCGTTCAGGCCATGCAAAATGGCGGCGATCTAACCATACGCTTAATTTCAGAGAACGGCAGTAAAATCAAAGTCTCTATTCAGGATACCGGTACCGGCATTCCTGAAGAACATTTACCCAATATTTTCGATCCGTTTTTTACCACAAAAGAGGTGGGCAAGGGAACAGGCTTGGGACTGTCGGTCAGTTTTGGAATAATCAAAAAGCACGGCGGCCAGATTCTGGTTGAAAGCAAAGTGAACAAAGGGACAACCTTTACGGTTGTTTTTCCGGTTTTTAAGAACAAGGATCATGGATAATTTTAGCGTTCGCATCGCCCTTCTTGACGATGATAGGGTAACCACAAAACGATTGCAGGAAGCTTTAAATCAGTGGGGGTATTCCGTTGACGTATTTCACGACGGAGAATCCTTCTTTAACAGCTCTGCGCCGTCCTCCTGCGGGCTTGTTATTACGGATTTAAAAATGGGCAAGATGAACGGCCTGGAAGTACTCCGGCGTGTAAAAGCAGAAAATGAGGATGTCGAGGTGATTGTCATTACCGGTTTTGGATCGATAGATACCGCTATAGAAGCCATCCGCCACGGAGCGTTTCATTATCTTACCAAGCCGATCCGTCTGGTTGAATTCCAAAATCTGGTTAACCGCATTATCGAGAAGATTGTCCTTCAAGATGAGGCCAAAAACTTGCGGGAATCCATGGCGCAAGGAGCGGGGCTGGGAAAAATGGTCGGTAGCAGCCCTGAGATGAACCAGGTGTTCAGGCTGATTGAAAAAGTCGCCCCCATTAGATTGCCCCGTGGTGATTCAGGGAGAGAGCGGAACCGGCAAAGAATTGGTCGCCCAGGCCATC
>JAQBHK010000493.1:0-11595 GCA_032127815.1 Desulfobacterales bacterium | reverse complement strand
CGCCAAGGTGTCGGAACTAATTACATTTAAACCCCATTCTTTTAATCGGTTGCAAGCAGAAGTTTTGCCGGACCCGGCACCGCCTGTAACGGCTATTTTTATAATATTTGTCGTTGTTGCTCCCATATTATTGGATTATATCATTCGATGAATTAATATTACAGCAAAAGCTTCTGTTCTTTCTTTACGAACCTTTATGTACGAGTTTTATCCGCCTTTGGCGTGATCACACGGTTTAAAATATGATTATCCATTGCGCGGCCTTACAGCAAAAATGCTCGGGAACCGTGACCGTAGCCCGCACTTGCTGAGCCTCGTGATCTTCGTGCCAGCTCATCTTTAGCGAAATATCATTTTCACGTCCACACACAAAACAAGTCCGCGAGCTTGCCTGTTTCTTCTTATTACAGACCTCGTTATTCAACTTATATAAAAAGCCGTAGACCTTTAGATACCATGGGATTGCACATAAATTGGACACCTGGCCGGTCTGGGTTATAGGGTTCAGCGTTCTGCGTTCTGCGTTAACCTCTGAACCGTGAACCCTGAACGGTTACAGTTTTTCTAAAAACCCTTAAGTTTTGGAAAAATGTTCCGATATTATTGTTGGCAGCTTTCAACCCGTATTTCTTACGGATTAATCCCTGCCTGACCAGGACCGTGTGTTTTTAATCGCATAGTGGTCAAAATTCAACATCTATTAATATACATAACCTCAACATATACTTTGGATAAAGCCATGGCAACTCTGATAGCAAACAATTTGTGCAAATCCATTTTGGTCGTTGATGATGAAGTGATGATTCAAAGGCATATGCGAAGCATGCTGGAAGGGATGGGCTGCGCCTGTGAAGTCGCCTCTAATGCTTCTGAGGCCCTGAAGATCATTAACAACCACAATTTCGATATGGTAATTTCTGATATTAATATGCCGGAAATGGATGGTATCCAGTTAATGAAAAAAATTAAAGCGTCTTTCCCGAATTTAGACTTTATCATCATGACAGGCCATCATCGTGATTACACTTACGTTGACATTATAGATGCCGGAGCTTCCGATTATCTGAACAAGCCTTTTGAAACAAAGGAATTAAAGGCCAGGATGGGACGGATCATAAGGGAGAAACGCATATTAAACGAACTCAAAAAAACGAACGAGCAGCTTGAAAAGGCCATAGCCGAAACTAATGAAATGGCCGCAAAAACCAACATCGCCAAGAGCGAATTTATCGCCAATATCAGCCATGAGATCCGGACCCCCATGAACGGCGTCATCGGTATGACGGAATTGCTGTTTGGCACCGATCTTGATCCCCAGCAGAATGAATTCGCTGTCGCTGTTAAAAAAAGCGCCGACCTTCTGCTCCGGATTATTGATGGCATTTTGGACTATTCAAAAATTGAAGCCGGAAAACTGGACTTAGAGATAATCGACTTTGATCTGCGTGTCACCCTGGAAGATGTGACGGGTCTGATGGCTCAAAACGCTTATAAAAAGGGCCTGAAATTTGGCTGCACCATAGACCCCAAGGTCCCATCTTTGCTGCGTGGTGATCCCGGCCGGCTGCGACAGGTTCTGCTTAATCTGATCAGCAATGCGATAAAATTCACGGAAACCGGCGAAATCACAACTCATATAACTTTGGAGAAAGAGACCGATGAGCGAGCGTTGGTCAGGTTCGCTGTTAAGGATACCGGCATCGGCATCCCTGAAAATCGTTTTGACCTTTTGTTTAAAACGTTTTCCCAAATAGATGTTTCAACAACACGTAAATACGGGGGGAGCGGTCTTGGACTTGCCATTTCGAAACAACTGGCCGAAATCATGGGAGGACAAATCGGGGTTGAAAGCAAACCGGGAGAAGGCTCTGTTTTCTGGTTTACGGTGGACCTCGAAAACCAACCGGAGACTACCGCCACATTGCCGGAATTTCCCGATAAGATCAAAGGAAAACGGGTCCTTGTAGTTGATAACAACTCGAAAAATTTGCTTGTTCTGGGCGATTATCTGAAATCCTGGGGATGTCAATACAGCGGCGCTTCAAGCGCCCATGAATCCTTAGCCCTGTTACACCAGGCTGTTGAAGACGGCACTAAGTTCGACCTGGCAATCCTTGACCAGATACTGCCGGATATGGACGGGGTCACGCTTGGACAAAAGATCAAAGCTGATCCTGTGTTAAAGGATACTCAACTTGTAATGCTTACATCTTCTGCTCAGCGCGGTGATGCTGCCCGGGTTAAGGAAATCGGTTTTGAAGCATACCTTCCAAAGCCACTCAAACGCTCAGTTATTTTCGACTGTCTGGTCGCAGTGTTTGCCAAAAAGCCAGATCAACATTCGACAGGACCGCAACCGGCCTTTGTCACACGCCATACCCTGGCCGAATCAAAGAGACGCCGGGTCCGCATCTTGCTTGCTGAAGATAATGAAATCAATCAAAAGCTGGCCGTTTCGATGTTGAAAAAAATAGGCTACCGTGTCGATGTTGCCGGCAATGGCAAAGAGGCAATTGAAGCCCTCGAAAAAAATTCCTACGACGTTGTCTTGATGGATATACGCATGCCGGAAATGGATGGTCTTGAAGCCACTCGGATTATCCGTAATCCGCAATCCAAAGTCCGCAACCATAATATCCCCATCATCGCTGTAACCGCCAGCGCCTTGACCGGAGACCGGGAGCTTTTCCTGAAGGCGGGCATGAATGACTATATCTCAAAACCGATAGATTCTAAAAAATTTCTTGCAGCTATCGAAAAGTATACATCAGATTCAGATGCCCCCGAGAATAAAACCGCTGACAGCATAGAGCAAAATGAAGCAGATATATTCAATAAAGATGAATTGCTGAACCGAACGGGGGGGGATAAAGAACTCTTGGAAGAACTTTTAAACCTTTTTGTAAAGAATTTTCCGGACCAGCTGCAAGCATTAAAACAGGCCCTGCAGCATAACGATATCGAACAAGTAACCCACCAGGCACATACCATCAAGGGTGCGTCGGCAAATATGGGGGCATATGCGCTGAAAAATGCAGCGTTGAGCATGGAAACAGCCGGAAAGGATAATGATCCGGTCCTGGCCCAGGCAGCTCTGAAGCAGCTTTATAGTGATTTCGACAATTTTCAGATGTTTATATCCAATCTGAATTTATAAAATTAAGCTGATTCTATTCGAAGGGGTCTTGTCATTATAAAAAGTTACATGTCGGCCTAAATCGTCAAAGAATTAGTCATACGGTGTCAATTTGCTGACGATTATAAGAGACTCTCTAAAGTCGGCCGCAGCAGGCAGCCCCGCCGAGCAGGATCACCATGTCAAAGATCTTGCAATTTGCATTACGATTGCCAGCACCTCTCTACATAAAAACAGATAGTTAAGATGCTTTCTTGCATTTACGGATTCAATCGGGGAGGGCCGGATGGCAACAGGGGCAAACAATGTGGCACGTTTTTTGAAAGTAACTCATTTCAGGCGATTTATTACATTATTGGTTTTGCAAAAAATCTAAAGATTTTATTTTTGGCAAATTCATCACAATTAAAGGAGCTGAATATGAACAAAGAACGTCTATTGTCTGTCGAAGACATATGTCAATATCTTGGCCTAAGTCGAGACACGGTCTACAAGTGGATCGAGACCAAGGAACTGCCGGCCTACCGCCTGGGACGTCTCTGGAAGTTTAAAAAGGAAGAAGTTGAAAAATGGCTTGAGCAAAACGCAAGCTAACCGCTCTTTCGCGATTGAACGTAACCTCACATGGCCAATTGCTCAAGAATGACTTTTATTATAATAGGTTATAGATTTTTGAGACGTTAAACCATTAGGAAACAAGAGGCTCCAATGACAAATACAAGTGAAAAACCGGCGAAAAAGATTATTAAACCCGGCAAAGATATAACCGCCCCTAATGCAGATAGCTTAAAGGAAAAACTACATAAAACAACGGCACAGGGTACTGTGAACCTTATTTTAGACTTTGCAGAGGTAAAGCAAATCGACCCTGTGGGTTTGAGCGTCATCATTGCCGCTCATAACACGCTGAAGAAAACTGGTGGAAAATTGACACTGCAAAACGTTTCAGATGAGTTTTCAAACTTGTTTGGAACCATACAACTGGATCAACACCTTGAACCGCAATAGCAGGCAAATGCACCAAGCAAAATCTCTTACAGTCGAACCTCGCCAAAGCGGGACCGTTTTGCCACAGCGAAGTTGCAGGAATCTGCAAGTCGATTCAAACAGGAGTCAGCATGAGCATAGAAAATGACGACGAAACCATACAGATTTTTATCCAAGAGTCCCTAGAACACCTGGCCAATATTGAAAACGACTTTTTAGCCATTGAAGAAGCCGGAGTGAATTTAGACAAAGAACTGATCAACAAAGTATATCGCACCGCTCATTCCATTAAAGGAGGGGCCGGTTTTATGGGGCTTACCAATATTAAAAACCTGACCCATGAAATGGAAAATATTCTGGGCAAGTTTCGAAATGGCGAACTAACCCCCGATCCGGAGAGCATCAATATCCTGCTGCTGGCCTCCGATACCCTCAGGGATCTGATCAACAATATCAGTACCAGCAATGAAGCCGATATCTCCGAACACATTGAAGCCTTGAGTGCCGTCAGCAAAGCTTCGCTTCTTGAAAAAGAGAAAACGCCTGCCGAAGAAAAACCGCCTGCCTTTGAAATGATTGACATTACGTTTCCTGATGGGAGACCCGGCCTTATCGTGGCCGCAGACAAAATTTCAAGTTCCTGGAAAGAGGGAAAATATGTTTGCCTGCTCAAAATAGACCTAATTCAAGACGTTCATCTTAAAGACAAAACACTTCAGGGTTTTTTTGGTGAAATTCAAGACTGCGGTGAAATTCTGGGCCGCCGGCTGGATGTAGATGCCGTTGGGGACCTGGACCGGGAAGGCCTGCCCGATCAGTTGCCCTTGATAGCTCTTTTCGCCACGGTCCTGCCGCCAAGTGATATAAATGCAATGCTTGAGATTAATGCACAATCCATTTACGAACTTGCTGACGACATGCGCGTAAAACCTTTAGAAGAATCTCTTGACGCTGAAACAGAAGATTCTTTTGACTTTGAAAAAGAAGAAGCCATGACAACAGCCATAAACGATCTCATCGAAGAGACTCAAGAACAATCATTTGATCTGACAGAATCCTCTGATCTGACAGAATCCTCATCCCAAACAGCCGCCGTGGAAAAGCAGCAGCAAAAAAAATCAGTGAACGTCGAGTCGAGTCTCAGAGTCAACATAAGCCTGCTCGATTCGCTCATGACGCTGGCAGGCGAACTGGTATTGTGCCGCAACCAACTAATCCAGTCAATAAGCTCAAACGAACACCAAACCCCGGAAATTGCAATTCAGAGGATAGATCTGATCACCTCTGAACTGCAAGAGGCCATCATGCTGACCCGCATGCAGTCTATCGGAAATGTTTTTAATAAATTCCCTCGTGTAGTGCGCGATTTGGCCAGAAACCTGGACAAGCAGATAGAGTTATTCCTGGAAGGCACAGAAGTCGAGCTGGATAAAACTATTATAGAAGCCATCGGTGACCCCCTGACCCATCTGGTTCGCAATGCCGTGGATCATGGTATCGAGAGGCCTGATGACCGCCGGAAGGCGGGCAAGGATATTGTTGGTAAAATCTTTCTAAAAGCATTCCATGAAGCCGGACAGGTCAATGTCTCAATCTCCGACGACGGCAAGGGGCTGGACGGTCAAGGACTGGCGGCATCGGCCGTGGCCAAGGGCCTGATAACTGACGATCAGGCCCGAATGATGTCGGACAAAGAAAAGATCAATCTGATTTTTATGCCCGGCTTTTCCACCGCCGCAGAGGTGACCGATGTCTCCGGCCGTGGCGTCGGTATGGATGTTGTCAAGACCAATCTGGACAAACTGGGCGGGGTTGTGGACATCAACTCTGAGCTCGGGAAGGGAACAACGATTCGCATAAAGCTTCCTCTGACATTGGCCATTATCCCCAGTCAAATCATTGTTGCCGGGAAAGAGCGCTACGCCATCCCCCAGGTCAATCTGGAAGAGCTGCTCAGAATTCCGGCCGGCCAGACCAAAAATAGAATAGAGATCGTCGGAGATGCCGAAGTCGTCAGGTTGCGCGGGGATCTTCTTCCCCTGATACACCTTGCCGATATTATCGGTATTGAACGGACGTATTTTGACTCTGGTACGCAAGAGTTGAAAAACGACCGGCGCTACAATATCGCCGACCGCAGATCCAACAAGAATCCTTTCTTTGATGAAGCCCATGATACCGAGGATCAACCCGCAACAAACAACTCAAAACTCGAAAACCGAAAACCGCAAGAACGACGCTATCATGCCGCCAGTGCAATCAACATCGTCGTGGTCTCAACCGGCCCCATGAAATACGGACTGGTCGTCGACAGGCTTAATGATGCCGAAGAGATCGTCGTCAAACCGCTGGGACGTCATCTCAAGCATTGTAAGGGATACGCCGGCGCCACTATTATGGGTGACGGCCGCGTGGCCCTTATACTGGATGTGGGCAACATCGCACAGATGGCCGGACTGATTTCCCTGGCAGGCACCGACAGGGCCATGGAAGTTGCCGAGGAAACCGATGCCGAGATCAGAGCCAACAAAGACAAGCAGTCCCTGCTGGTGTTTAGAAGCGCTCAAAACGAACAATTTGCCGTCCCTTTAAACCAGGTAGAGCGCGTTGAAAAAATCAAAAGATCGGATATCGAAGAAGTGGGCGGCAAACGGGTGATACAATACCGAGGGGGAAGCCTCCCGCTGCATTCCATCGATGAAGTTGCCCAGGTGAGCCCCTTGTCGGACAGTGAAGATCTTTTGGTCATTGTATATATCATTGCCAACCGCGAAGCCGGCCTCTTGGCAATCGGTCCTGTGGATGCCATTGATACAACCGCCCACGTCGATGACAGCACGCTTAAACAGACGAGTATCATGGGTTCGGCCATTATCAATGACCACACTACCCTGCTGGTCGATTTTTACGGATTTACATATGCTCTGAATCCGGACTGGTTTGTGGGCAAAGAGGCCGCTAAGACCGTCACCAAAACCGTTACCGGCAAAAGACCCACCATTCTGTATGCCGAGGACTCCAATTTCTTCCGCAACCAGGTCAAAGGGTTATTGGAAGAACAAGGCTACACGGTTATTGAGGCCGAAGACGGGGCCGTGGCCTGGGACCTGCTGCAGGCGCATGGCGATGAAATATCCCTTGTTGTGGCCGATATCGAAATGCCCAACCTTGACGGTTTCGGCCTGGCCGAAAAGATTCGGGGCGATAAACGCTTCGCCGAACTGCCGATCATCGCCGTTACCTCACTGGCCAGCGATGAAGATGTCGCCAAAGGAAAAGCCGTGGGAATCAATGAGTATCAGATTAAACTGGACAAGGAAAAGCTCTTAGTCAGCATCGAGTCTTTTTTGAATTAAAAATAACCGCAAAAGCAAGGAAGGTTTAACATGTTTAAATTAAATACTATCAAAGCAAAGCTTCTGGCCTCGGCCACTGTCATGGTGCTGTTCTTGATCACGGCTTTTCTCGTTCAAAACTACCGGGATAAAACGTCGGACATCATGCGATACAAAACAGCCGCCCTTGAGCTGTATTGTCAAAACGTCGGCAATCTCGTCAAAGGCGTTGAACTCGATTCATGGTTGAGTGAAGTGCTCCCTTCCAAGAAGAAAAACGGCTATGACAGTTTTGTCCTTGTGCCGGCTGAAGCCGGCTTCAAAACCATAGCCCAAAGCAACATTATGGATATCTTTGCGGGCAATGAGTCAGTCTTAAAAACCGTATTTCAAAGCGGCCGGGCTCAATCCCTTAGTATAACCAAGGACGGCCGGAAACTGTTGACCTTCTTCGGTCCTTTAAAGGGCTCCGAGGGTCAGAATATCGGCATTGCCGCCGTTGCAGAAGATATCACGGCCGATATCGCCAAGATTCGCAAATCGCTGTTTGCATATATCGGCATCGGCCTGCTGGCCCTCTTGATTTATGTGGTTGTCTATAATTTTCTCTTGAACAAACTGGTCAGCAATCCCCTCCAAAACACCTATAATACCATCCGCAAGATGGTAATGGATGGCGACCTGACCAAACGCATCCCCATGAAGAAAGTGAATTGTTCGCAAAAACGCAACTGCACCCATACCGATTGCCCCGCCCACGGGAAGGCAACCAGTTGCTGGCAGGAAATCGGCTCCAATGGCGCCGGTGAAATCAAGTGCCGGTGCCTGACCTCCGGGCATTTTAAATCCTGCATCAATTGCCCCGTAGCCCAGGGAGTGCTGCGGGATGAAATTGATAAAATGGCTGCCTGGAGTAATACGTTCGTTACCCAGGTTGCCACTATCATCAAAAATATTGCAGCGCACACCGACACCTTGAACAATTCTTCTCTGGATCTGTCAAATCTCTCCGGGCAAATGTCCCAAGGGGCTGAAATTATGACCGGCAAATCCAACACGGCGGCGACAGCGGCCACAGAGATGAGTTCCAACATCAACTCGGTCGCCGCCGCCATGGAGCAGGCATCCACCAATATGCACCTGGTGGCAACGGCGGCCGAAGAGATGACCGCCACCATCAATGAAATTGCCCAAAACTCAGGCAAGGCGCGCGTAATAACGGGCGAAGCCGTAGCTCAAACCCAGAGCGCCACCAAACGAATCGAAGAGCTTGGCAGGGCCGCCCAGGATGTCGGCAAGGTCACGGAAACTATTACCGAAATCTCCGAACAGACCAACCTGCTGGCCCTAAATGCCACCATTGAAGCGGCCCGGGCCGGTGATGCCGGTAAAGGTTTTGCTGTGGTTGCCAATGAAATCAAGGAACTCGCCCGGCAAACCGCTGCCGCCACCCGGGAAATCAAGGGCAATATTGAAGGAATTCAGGACAGCACCAAGGGAACAGTGGAAGAAATCGAACAAATTTCAAAGGTGATTAACGATGTCAACGAGATTGTAGCCACCATTGCCGCCGCCGTGGAAGAGCAGTCTGTAACCACCAACGAAATTGCCGCAAACGTTGTGCAGGCAGACCAGGGGATCCAGGAAGTAAACACCAACGTGGCGCAGAGTTCGACTTTCTCTGCAGATATCGCCAAAGAAATCGCCGATGTTAATCAGGAAGCCAATGAAATCTCCACAAGCAGTGCCCAGGTGAATCTGAATGCTGAAGAATTGTCAAAGCTGGCCGGAGAATTAAAGAAAATGGTGCAAAGATTCACCTTTTAATATCGATAAATGACGAGTGACGCATGACAAACAACCAACCCCTTAGAGTTCTGATCGTAGACGACACGGTGGTCTACCGCAAAATTGTGGGCGATGTGCTTGCGGAGCTGCCCGGTGTGGAAGTGGTGGGTACCGCCCATACCGGCAAAGCCGCCATAACCAAGATGGCTTCCCTCAAACCGGACCTTATGACCCTGGATATCGAGATGCCGGAAGTCAATGGGCTTGAAGTTTTGGCCTATCTGAAAGCCAATGCGCCGGAAGTAGGGGCAATTATGCTCAGTACACTCACGCGTGAAGGCGGCGATATGACCGTGAAGGCGCTCGAGCTGGGGGCTTTTGATTTTATTCCCAAACCGCAAACCGGCGGCATGGAAGAGAATAAAGAATTCGTAAGAAAAACCATCGCCCCTATGATAAAAGCCTTTGCCCGCCAGCGTGAAATAAGAAATCTTTTAAGCGGCAAATCACCTTTGGCCAAAACCGAATCCTCCAAAATACTCCCGCCGGTCTCTGATGGAATCGTCCGGCGCATGAGCGCCATCACCGGCCGCCCCGGAAGAACTTCGGAGATCGTGGCCATCGGCATTTCGACCGGAGGGCCCCATGCCCTGGCACAAATGATGCCCGAAATTCCCGCCCAACTGGGGGTGCCCATCTTAATTGTTCAGCATATGCCCCCCATGTTTACTCAATCTCTTGCCAGCAGCTTAAACGCCAAATGCGCCCTTGAAGTCCGTGAAGCAGTCAATGGCGAGCCGCTGCAACCGAATGTCGCCCTTATCGCCCCCGGCGGGAGACAGATGAAAATCGTCGCAGGGGCGGACGGCAAGAACAGAGTGGTCAGAATTACCGATGATCCTCCGGAAAACAGCTGCAGGCCTTCGGTGGATTATCTGTTGCGATCCATAGCGCATCACTATATGGGCCGGGCAACCGGGGTTATCATGACCGGCATGGGCTCAGACGGTCTGCTGGGCCTGCGATTGATGAAACGCAACGGTGCGACCATCATCGCTCAAGACGAATCGACCTGCGTGGTTTACGGTATGCCCAAAGAGCCGATTGAAGCCGGGATCGTTGATGTTATTGCACCGCTGGATAAGATTGCAGGAGAAATCGTGAAAACTGTAGTTCGTTAGCCACTGGTCAATGGTCATTGGTCAATGGTCATTTGTCATTAGATAACTGATCACTTTTTACTGTTCACTGTATACGGGTCATTGGTAAAAATAAAAGCTGAAAACATGAAAATAAGAGATGTACAGGACAAATGACGAATGACAAGTGACAGATAACAAATGAAAAAAATCACTCCCGATGAATTAAAAATCATGGCTAAATATATACACGCTATATGCGGTATTTCTTTGGATCAGAGCAAAGCCTATCTCATAGAGACCCGACTGGGCGGCCTCCTTGCAGAGACCGGCTGTTCCTCGTACAATGATTTGTGCCACAAAGCCAAAGCGGACGTCTCCAAAGTAATCGAGAGAAAAATCATTGACGCCATTTCCACCAATGAAACCCTGTTTTTTCGCGACACCAGCCCCTTCGATGTGCTGCAGCACAAAATCATTCCTGATCTGATAGACCTGCGCTCTGCCAAGTCTTCCTTTTTACCCCCGCAAATCCGTATCTGGAGTGCGGCCTGCTCAACCGGCCAGGAAGTTTACAGCATTGCCATTGTATTGAAAGAACTTTTGTCCGACCTTAAAAAATACAACCTGAAATTACTGGGCACAGACATATCCGATGCCGCCATTGCCCAATCCAGCTACGGCTCCTATAATAAGTTTGAAATTGAACGCGGCCTTCAAGCGGACAAATTAACGAAATATTTTACCCGCAGCGGAGACGGATGGAAGATTAAAGATGAAATCAGATCCATGGCCATGTTTCGCAAGTTGAATCTTATGTTGCCTTTCACCGGTGTCGGCAAATTTGATATCGTGCTTTGCAGAAACGTCGCCATATACTTCAACCTTGAAGATCGCAAAAAGCTTTTTGAGAAAATAGCCGATGTTATGGAACCGGACGGGTATCTGTTAATAGGCTCCTCGGAGTCTTTGACCGCTGTTTGTCCCCGACTAATTCCCAAGCGATATTTGCGATCAATTTTTTATCAGTTAAAATAGCAGTAAAGAGTAACCAAAGGGCTGCCGGCCTGCCGCTTGGGCCTTCTGTGGAAGTTTAAGAAGAGATGCAAAGTGGAATAAATAACCCGTGTGCTTATAGTATAGCCCCCGGAACGTCAGTAAAAGGAGTTAGTATGAAATGGTTCAGAAACCTTAAAATTGGCGCCAAGCT
>JAQBHK010000492.1:0-3613 GCA_032127815.1 Desulfobacterales bacterium | reverse complement strand
GCCAAATTTCACAGGGTAAACCCATATCAGAGACTTATAATCCTAACCCTAACAACCGCGAGAAACGTGGTAAAGGTGGGGAAGGGGTCAACAAGAAACGCCATAGGGTTATGTATCATTCGCATCCCAGTTTTTCACAGACCCTTTGCACGATTTGATTGAATACTGGGCTACTTATGCGGCCATAATGTCTTACAACTATAGAACCGCTCAGTGTAAACAGCTTGTCACATCGTACCCAGCTCTGCCGTGGTAACTGGCCGGTGCTCATGGATGCATGGTCTATGGCAATTGCGCATTCTGTCGTTGGAACCGACGTTACAGCTACACATATGAAATCTCCGTGCCTGTCACCTGACGTCAGTACAAGAACGGGCCGCCTTTTTTTGGCCGTCAGATCCGAATAGGGGAAGGGGATACCGACCAGATCGCCGGGGCTAAAGATGATTCCAGACATCGTCTTCCTCGTTTTCCCAGATCCGATTCATCACCGACTCCTGGGCCTTTTTCATACCTTCACTGTTAGCATCATGCAGTTGGGATACTCGTTCGATAAATTCGAGTACTTCTCTTGCTATTGGCTCCGGAAGATTTTTAGCTTTTTCACAAATTTTGTCAGCTACGTTCATATAACACCTGCTTGGTTTATTGGTTTTTCCCTCGTATATTCTTGGGGACGTCGAAATGGGGATCTGCGGGGCGTCCATAAATAAGTAAATAACTCGTTCTCTAAGCTGTAAGCTGTGTAATGGGAGACGCAGTGAAATTGAAAATTGATTATTGAAGCTCGAAGATTGCAAAAGAACAAAAAAGTTAATCTCTCACAGCGGGCCCTCTCGCGGACAAAGCATACAACTATTTCTTTATTCGGTTTTTATAATTGCGGACGTATTCAATAAAGAATGACAAAAATAACATAAAAAAGAGTCCCATTACCGATGATAAGATAACATTGCGCTTGAATTTTGAAAATTTAGATATGGTTGGTGGTTGAACGATTTTTATCGGCTGGATGTTTTCTTTTTCCTTAGAAAGCTCTTTAATTTCGATTTCAACTTTTTCTATCCGGCTCCTAATGCCATATAGATCTGGAAGGAGTATCGAAATTGACTGTTCACTACTCATAACGCTTTCTAACTCCTTTATATCTTTGCTAACATTCTCTATTTGTTTTCTAATCTCATACAAAGCTGGAAAGAGAATCGATATTGTTTGACTGTTTTTCATCGCACTTTCTTGTTCCATCATTTCCCTTTTAATATCTTCCAGCTGGTTCCTGATAGTAAACAGATTATCTTCTTTTTGATTCCTTGTAAAAATATAATTAACTAGCTGGTTTTGATACGACTGCGACAAGCTCATGTTTTGCTGGAAAAGATTAGATAACAGAAAGCTTGCGATTTCTTCATTTTCAGCTTCTTTATTTATTAAACTTTTTCTTTCATTAATCAATTTTTCTGTATTTTTTCGTATTATATCATTTTCTGAAGTCGTTGCTTCGAGTCTTTCATTTATATTTTCGATATCTTTGGTAATTACTTTTTCTTTATTTTCTAAATTATTCAACTTGTTCTTTCTATTTCGCATATCTTCATTATATTTTTTTAAAATCCTATCTTCTTGAACTTTAAGATCCAGTAACGCAGCCCTTTTTACAACTAAATCTTTGTTATATTTTTTTAAAATCCTATCTTCTTGAACTTTAAGATCTAATAATGAATCTTTTTTTAAGCTTATATTTTTTTCATTTTCTCTATTGATAATATTTATCTTTCCCATAGTCTTTGTCTGCACGGCTTGGATTAGAAAATTCAATTTCCGGATATCTATATCAGCGTTCTTGGTTTTAAGAGAGACAAATAATAAATTCTGGCCGTTGGGAATATCAACTTTTGCATCAAATGATTTAGACATTTGTTTTTCGCCAGCCTTCTCAATCATTTCAAAAACTTCATATTTTAACTCGCCTTCTACTAACATTTTGATCACTTGAGGTGAATCAATATAAACCTCATTTCCATTTATATCTATATTTTTGATTGCGGGTTTCAATATCATATCAACCTGCTGATTGATTGAATAACGACTTATAATTACCGCTATCAGCAGACAAAACGCAGTACCTATGAAAATAAAATATTTCCATTTCCATATGACCAGCAGGTAGTCCATGAGGTCTATTTCGTCTTCGGGATAATACCTATGATCATTAGGATTTGTTTGTTGAGGTTGATCAGTCATTTTTTTCTCCAGTAAGGAATTGAACCGCGAAGGCACCAAGGACGCTAAGGTTTTTTCTTTTTTGTGAATCGGAACCCCAGAGAAATGCGCTTCACTGTCACTTCGTGAATTTCACAAGGCAGGCGATCGATTCACAAAAAAACCCGGCCCTGCCCCGCCGGGCGGGATAAACTGGGCAGGCTATCTGTTCAAATTATTGACCATTCGTTTTATGCCGTCCTTCATCAGCGGTACATTCCAGTTGAGAAGGAAGCCGAGTTTAAGATTGGTAAGTTTAAGATAAGTTAAGAGCTGGGCTTCGTGTATCGGAGCTATTTTATCAACTGTTTTGTTTTCTATGATTACAGTCTGTTGGATCATCATATCGATTCGAAAGCCCGCATCTATTGTAACGGATTCATACTTGACCGGGAGCGGGACTTCACAGGCCACTGTTAACCCCACTTTCTCAAGTTCATAGGCCAGACATTTCTGATATACGGATTCGAGGAGGCCGGGGCCGAGCGTTTTGTGTACTTTAATGGCGCAATGAACGATGTTTCTTCCTATTTCTTCGATGTCTTTCATTTGTCCATTTATCTTGACCCGCCCCGGTTAAATACGCTGCGCGGTCCTTCGGAATTGAACGGGGCACTGCGGGGCAGGCAGAACTCGCAGAGAGCGCAGAGATTATTTGGTTCTTTTTCCTTTTCGTTAACTATATCCTTCTAATAAACAACAAACGGTTCCAACTCTTCCCTGTGTTTCAACATGCGAAAAACCTCATAGGGAATATCAAGATGAATAACAGGTTCTGGTATGTGCTTCCCCATTTCCAGGAAGACATCAAAGAAACCCTCTTTAACTGCCTCCAGTTCCTTCAAGACAATTTCAGGGGTTTTACCAAATGCTTTGCAACCCCTTAAAATAGGAATAAAAGCACAAAATCCTTCGTCCACTTCTTCAATTTGAATAGGATAGTTCAAAGAGATATAATATTCTTTATTTTTTTCCATAACCTCTCTCCAGTACTTGCATTGCCCTCAAAGAATCTTTCACTTGATACTCAGGTAGTCTTTTGGTTCCTTTTGTCAGAACGACGATTCGCTCCAAAGATTCATGATAATAAATGTAATGACTGCTCCCACCCTTAGGCTGCCTTTCGTTAAAACCAATGTCTTTCAGCAACTTTTGAATTTCATTAAATTTTACATCTTTAGGGTTGTTTTTGATCCGTTCAAGTAATTTTGTTTTCTTGGTCATTTTATTTTGGTCTCTCACAGAGCTCGCGGAGAGCGCAGAGATTATTTGGTTCTTTTGTCAGAACTTGGTCTCTCGCAGAGTACACAGAGCTACAGAGTTTTTTAAATTGTTTTGCCTGATTTTGGATACC
>JAQBHK010000491.1:0-8948 GCA_032127815.1 Desulfobacterales bacterium | reverse complement strand
TCCCAGATCATCCAGGTTGGCGCCGTAAAAGATCGGCCTGGACGCTTCAGACCCGGTTCCCGCAAGCTCTTTGCGGAGTTTTTTTAGTTCTTGGAAGAGAGTTTTTTTGCAGTGATAGCACCGGTCGGCCTGGTTGGCCCGGTAGAGGGGGTCTTCCATTTCCGCGGTTTGAACGATACGAAGGGGAATATCGTGGGCCCGGGTGAAATTTATGGCAGCATCAAATTCCCGGCGGCTTAAGGAGGGACTGTCGGCCAGGGCGGCCACCATTCTGTTGCCCAGGGTCCGGTGGGCGACATATGCCAGCAGGGTGCTGTCAACCCCGCCACTGTATGCTATAATCGCATCGCTGTGATCTAAAAAATAGTCTTCCAGATTACGGGCAGCAGTTTCCGGAGCTTTTTCAAGCAAGGATGTTTTCGTAAGCGTTCCCAGGTTCAAGGTTCTCCGTTCATGGATGTTTTCGTAAGCGTTCCCAGGTTCAAGGTTCTCCGTTCAGGGCTGTTTTTCGTAAGCGTTCACAGGTTCAGGGTTGCTTTTACTATGTTAACCTTTACTGATTATCCAGAACCCTGAACCTCTGAACCCTGAACGGTTACTATCTTCCGATCAAAAATATACCATATGTGGCGCACAGGTTGGGCATAAATTTGATGGTTTTACCAATTTTACCATTATTCCGGGTGTTGATGGCCACCTCTTTAATGATTTTAAAACCGACCTCTCTGGCAAACTTCCTGAAATCCTTGATGGTAATGACCCGGATATTGGGGGTGTCGTACCATTCGTATGGGAGCTGCCGGGTTATGGGAGCATAGCCGGTCAGCAGCAGCTGCAGGCGTATGGTCCAATAGCTGAAGTTGGGAAAGCTGACGATTCCTTTTTTCCCGATTCTAAGCAAAGATCGGATTAAATCCGGCGGTTCATAGACCTGCTGCAGGGTTTGACTCAAAATGACATAATCAAAGGCGTTGTCCGGGTAATCTAAAACTTCTGCGTTGATGTCGCCCTGGAGTGCTGAAAGCCCCTTTTCAATACAGCAGGCGACGCGGGCTTCACGCCGCTCAATTCCGGTCCCGACGACCTGCTTGTTTTGCTTTAAAAAGTGCAGCAGATCCCCTTCACCGCAGCCCAGATCAAGCACCTTTGATCCCGGTTCAATCCAGGAAGCTATTATCTTAAGATCATATCGCATTGTGCTGTTTTCGGTTTTCTTTACAGACGGATTCTAAAAAGCTTTTGACCAGAGTAAACAAACGCTCACTGGGCAAGAGAAAAGCATCATGCCCCCATTCGGCTTCGATTTCACAAAAGCTTACATCCAGACCGTTTTTTTTCATGGCCTGTACCATTGCTTTGGACTGGTAGGTCGGATAAAGCCAGTCGGACGTAAAGGATACAATCAGAAAGCGGGCTTTGGCTTTGGCAAACGCTTTGACCGCCGATCCTGATCCGTGTTGTTTTTCCAGGTCATAGTAATCGGCAGCCTTGGTAATAAAAAGAAAAGAATTGGCATCAAAACGATCTACAAACTTGGCGCCCTGATAGCGCAGATAGCTCTCCACCTGAAAATCGGCGTCGAAATTGAAAGAAAGATCGTTTTTGTCCTGCAAGCGGCGTCCGAATTTAATGCGCATGGACTCGTCCGAAAGGTAGGTGATGTGACCGATCATGCGGGCAACAGCCAGACCGAGATCCGGCTTGGGGCCGGCATAATAACTGCCGTTGTTCCAGTTGGGATCGGCCATGATCGCCTGCCGGGCCACCTCGTTAAACGCAATCGCCAGGGCCGAGTGTTTTATGGTAGTGGCAAGCGGGATGGCGGCAACGACCATGTCCGGATATCTGAGACACCATTCCAGAACCTGCATCCCGCCGATAGAACCGCCGATGACCGCCAGGATCTTATTAATTCCCAAATGATCCAACAGCGCCTTCTGGGCGTTGACCATATCTCCGATAGTGACCACCGGAAAATCAAGCCCGTAAGGTTCAACAGTTTCAGGGTTGTAGCTGCAGGGGCCGGTAGACCCCATACAGCTTCCCAGGATGTTGGAACAGATGACAAAATATTTGTCGGTATCGATACCTTTTTGCGGGCCGACCATGATGTCCCACCAGCCGGGTTTGGGATCATCCTTGCTGTAATAGCCGGCCACGTGGGAATCTCCTGAAAGGGCATGACACACAAGAATAACGTTGCTTTTATCCGGGTTTAATTTGCCGTATGTTTCGTAAGAAATCGATATGGGACCTAATTTTTTACCACATTCCAGGATCATTTCATGGGGTGGCTCCGCAAAGGTGTAAACCTGTTTTTCTACAAGCCCCACCGAGATTCCGCTTTGATCATGTTCTATATATTCACTCATATTTGGATTGTCGATTTGCGATTGTCGATAAAAGGTGATTTGTATTCTATATGATTTAATTCCTAAAATCGTCAATCATCAATCAGCACTAAAATGTTATATTACTGCCAACTTCAGGATTAAAACTCTAAAAAAAGATCAGTTTCAAAGGCTATCTAAAGCCTGCCCCAGATCCTCACAGATGTCTTCGTGGGCCTCGATACCCACCGAAAGGCGGATCATATCGGGAGTAATGGATAACTTTTCCCGGGTGGGCTCGTCAAATGCGACGTACTGAGATGAATAGGGATGAATTATCAGAGTCTTACAGTCACCGAGGTTGGCCAAATGATAGATTAAGCGCAGGTTGTCGATGAGTTTAAAGCAGGCGTCCTGATCCTTGAGACCAAAGGTCAGCATCCCGCCGAAGCCCTTTTCTTTGAACAAGTTGCGGGCCATGTCATGGGAAGGGTGATCTTCCAGCCCCGGATAATTAACCCACAACACTTCAGGTCTTGCCTGGAGGTAGCGCGCCACTTCGAGAGCATTCTCCACGTGCCGTTCCATACGCAAAGCCAGGGTGTCCAGCCCGACCATTGTCAGATAGGAGTGCCAGGGAGCCTGAGTGGTTCCGAAATTAATGTGATGCTCCCGCCAGATTTTATCAAGATAGGCCAGGGGCCCTTTGCGTTCGATAAAAGGCTTAAAATCAGAAAAGCGTGGTTGTGACCAGTCAAAATTGCCGCCGTCAATAACAACACCACCGACAGCGTCACCGTGCCCGCTTAAGTATTTGGTAGTGGAATGTATCACCAGGTCGGCACCCAGTTCCAAGGGACGGCACAGGTAGGGCGTGGCCAGGGTGCTGTCCACCAGCAGAGGGAGCCCATGTCGGTGGGCCATTGCGGCCGCAGCGGCAAGGTCCGGAATATCCATCTTGGGGTTGCCGATGGTTTCCAAATATATAAAGCGTGTTTTAGGAGTGATGGCTTTTTCCATGGCCTCCAAGTCTGTCGATTCAACCAGACGCGCAGTAATGTCATACTTTTTAAAGACGTTTACGAATAAAATATAGGTGGACATAAAAAGGGAGTTTCCGGCCACAAACTCATCGCCGGCACGCAGCAGTGCCATGCAGGCATTGGTAACGGCCGCCATGCCCGAAGACATAACCACGGCCCCAAGACCGCTTTCGAGGGCGGCCATTTTCTCTTCCAGGATGCGATTAGTGGGGTTGGTGAGCCGCATGTAAATGTGGTCAGTCTTTTTGCCGGCAAAAGTCTGACTCAGATCATCGGCGGTGATATGGCGATGAGAAGCCGTCTGAAATATGGGCGGCAATGTTGCGCCCTGCCAGTCTTCCGGCGACTGGGCGGCGTGAATAACCCGTGTGTGAAAACGGCGTTCTTTCTTTTGACTCATGTTGAACCTCCAATAGAATTTTTTACAGGCGAATCGTGCTAAAGCAGGACTACAGGGATCTTCAATTTACAGCAAGTATTTGAAAACGGCACAGGACCGGCAAACCACCATCTTCTCTTTCCATTTTTGATGAACGACGCCGTCGCAAATTGTTCCGCAAATGAACCAGCATAGTTGGCCTGTCTTAAACTCCCAGGCCGGGCATTTATTTTTAAACTCAGGCGAACATTTTTTTACTTCCCAGCAGGGTCTTTGGTCTCCTTGTCTCTTTACAATCTTGGAGATCAAAAAAAATATCTGCCGTTCCACATGGGGCGGTATGGATCGCCAACCCTGCTCATAGCTGTGGATCGCCTTGACAGACGTTCCCAGAAGCTGGGCCATCTGCCGCTGGGTCTTTTTCAGTTTTTCCCGGAAATGTTTGAATTCCGCGCTGTCCATATGAGTTCACAGTTGAATTAGTGACTTTTTACGAAACCATCAATGTTGAAGGCCTATGCTTAAGTGCCACAAGGTGGCATGATTGTCAAGAAAAAAACGGACCTATTATTCCCCCAAAAGCCATAGGTCCGTTGATTGGACATCCCTTTTGGTTCGATTATAGATCCGCTGTTTACTCTTGAAAACCTGGTACTCAGAGCCCGGCGAAGATTTATCCGTCTTTGGTGGATCCCGCCAGCGAGATCATAGCGCTGCAAAGAAGATTCCGTTAGCGTGGACGTAGTACAACGCAAAGACCCGCCAGCAGGGGATTCCTTACTCTTTTCTGGGGTCCAGCCAGATCGTATGGATATCGTTGATGGTATCTTTTACAGATTGCAGGGCATTAAGCAGACGCGTATAGGTCATGGCCAGGCCGATGTTTTCAGCAAGCAGGAACAGAGAGTCGAGGTCCTGCTCGGAAACATCCCAGGGCTCGTGGTGATATAATCTTAAAACACCTATATTCGAGCCGTATAACATTATCGGAACAGAGACGATTGCACCGATGCCTTCTTTCTTGGTCTCTTCCGGGTATTGCAGGCAGTCACTTGCGGCAATATCAGTGACGACAACCGGCTTGCCTTTTAAGAGAAAACCGACACTTTTATCAGACAATACCGGCCCTTTGCTCATAAAACTGATACTCAACCCAAAGCTGGCAAGCACCTCCAGCTCCTTTGTTTCAGGATCCAGGACAAAAATCGTACAGCCCTTTATATCCAGGGTCCCCACCAATAGCTGTGTTAAATGGTTGGCCATAATGCCAAGGTCGTCAGATTCAGCAATGGCCCTGGTAACCACCTTAAATATGTCTATATTTATTTTATCGTCAACGCCCATGAGATCCCTCCTCACCTGTTTGGATTAACTGACAATGCAGACGGTTTTATCTTTTAAAGCAGACACTACTTTATTAAAAACACTGCCGGTAAAAAATCGAGTGACCTTACCGGGTTTGCGATTCATGACAACTATATTAAAATTATCCTTAGCGGCAATATCGACTATTTCTCCGACGATATCCTTTTTGCGGGGCTTATAAAGATAGCTGACCTGGTTTTCGGAGAAACCGTTTTGCACTAAATACTGCCTGGCCTCCTTTAGCCCCGCTTCCTGTTCTTTAACCTTTTGACTAAGATAATCCAGATTCCTCTGAAATTTTGCCATAACAGGAGATTCACGCATCTCAATTGCAGGTACAGGGGTGTAAACATTTAATAGCGTGACTTCAACATCCTTTAAATGAACAAAAGTGCGAGCGACAAAATCTAAGGCCTTCTGATCATAGCTTGTGAAGTTATACGTTATTAATATTTTTTGAGTGGCCATTTTGTCCCCCTTATTCTGTTTGAGTTAAAATAAATTTTTCATCAGACTGTTGTAGCCCAGGGTCGGAGATCGATTTTCTTTTTTATGACGCAAAAATACCACAATGTGGCAACCGCAGTCAACAATAAAAACATTTGGTATGGATTATTCATAAAGCCCCTCATTCCACTATTGCCATTGTGCGCGATGCGAGATGGCTTATTGTGTGAAACCATTAGATAGTGCCATGCCAATTCTAAATCAAAGCAACGATTGACTTTAAAGCCTGTTCTAAAGAGAGTCTGCTCATATTCAAAACAAGATGATAAAGATACGGTTGATCATAATCTTCTTTGCCGAATTTTTTAAATAAACTGGACCTCCTATTTTCTCCCTGCTTGATAACTTTTGCGGCCTTGGCATCTGAAATATCGTAAAATTGCTGCATAAATTTAATTCTAGATTTTAAATCAGCCACAAGTAGAATATGATAAGCATTATTAAATTCATGTAAAATGTACTGTCCTCCGCGCCCGAGAAGCACTACGTTACCTATTTTGGCAAACTCCAGGATAACTTCATGAAGTAATTTAACATATATGTGTTCATCCATATAACCTTTGTTTTCACCGACGAGTCGCTCTATATAATTGCTGCTTAACATACCGGCAGTAAACTTGGAGATTATACCGCCGGCCGATCTTTCCATAGATTTTACAAAGTCAGTCGAAATATTGGCTTTTTCGGCCAGCTCCTGAACAATAAGGTCATCAATGAATTGATAATCGAGTTTTTTTGCAATCATTTCCCCCAGAGTTCTTCCCCCGGCTCCAAATTGGCGTGATATAGTGATAACAGCCATAGCGGTCTCCTGTTACAGATTCATTCGATTTAGACTCCCAGGTCTATTTGAAAAGCTCCGGGAAAAATATTGTGGTGCCCGGATCTGTCGGGTAGCCGGAGACTGTTACCAGCCCCCAGCCCCCTAAGAACCGTGCGTGCGACTTTCACCGCACACGGCTCAAGCATTTCCAAGGCCATTCCTTCTGGGAAGACCCGGCTGTTGATATCATGTTTCAGACAATGCACATTTTCTGTCTTGCGAGTACCTGCCTTCTTTTATCAAAATATGGCATCCAGGCTCGATCATAGGGGTTTGCTTCCCCCTTTATCTTCGTGTGCCTGATAATAACGACGCGATGCGGGTGGAGCAACTCGTATATGCGCTCCAAACCCTTCCTGCTAACTCGTGAGGAGAATACCCACGGCTTTTTCCCGATTAACCAGTATTTTCGGGCAAGCCAGTGTTTATTCTTGTTTCCGTGACGCCGCCGCATCCATTTCCACACCTGTCTGTATAAATGATTGCTGATGACAGAAAACGTGCGCTTTGCAACCACATGGCGGTGATAGTTCACCCACCCGCGCAGGATGGGGTTCAGGGCTCCGATTAACACTTCGGCTGCCGCGCCTCGATATTTACGGATTGTATTGCTTATATTGGACAGCACAGACCGGATGCTGTCAATGGAAGGCTTGATGAGAAGCTTGCCTTTGTATTTTCGGACGTTCTGGCTTAAAAAATCGAACCCGCTTTCAATGTGAGTGATACGGGTCTTGGCCTCGGATAGTTTGAGCCCTCTTTGTTTCAGGAAAGATTCGATGGCAGGTTTTACATTGTTTTCCAGCAACGACTTCGAGTCGCCGGTAATGATAAAATCATCGGCATACCGGATGACGTTTACCTTGGGACAGATGTTGCCGTACCGCCTCCGCGACGGGACCGAGGATTTGGCGGTCGGTTCCAGGCCGTCCAAAACCATGTTGGCGATGGTGGGAGATATGATTCCGCCTTGGGGGGTGCCTTTACGGGTGGGATATACGGTCTTTTCTTCGATGTAGCCAGCTTTCAGCCATTTTCCGAGCATCTGCCTGTCCAACGGAATGTTGTCCAGTATCCACTCATGGCTTATTTCGTCAAAACAAGCTTTGATGTCGCCTTCAAGTACCCAGGTAGGTGATATCTTTTTGGCGAGTGTAACAAAGCACTGGCCGATGGCATCGGCACAGCGACGGTAGGATCGAAATCCGTAAGAATTTGGATCGGCGGTGGTTTCTGCAACCGGATCAAGGGCCATTTTATATAAGGCTTGCATTGACCGGTCGTGCATTGTAGGAATGCTCAACGGCCTTTTCCGGCCGTCTTTTTTAGGAATGTAAATTCTTCTTAATGGCTGGGGGGCATACCCTCTGCGGCGTAGTCTGCTAACTGCCTCCATTTTCTGACGGCCGGTAGTCCAGATTACACCGTCCACCCCGGGAGTGTTTTTGCCCCTGTTGGTTGTGACGCGTCTTACTGCCAGTAATTTTGCATGATACGAATGGGTCAGAAGCCATTGAAGGGATTTTAACCTCCGTGTCTTCTTTTCCCTTACAGCCTTTGCGATACGCATCTGGAGTCTTTTCAAGTTTTGTTCCACAGTCGGCCAGGGGATGGACTTCCAGCGACTGTGTACGCGGATGGATGCATCGGTTGTTTTTACCGTCATTTGCTTTTCCATCTACAAAGATTCTCCAAACTCTCTCGCAATGAAACACCAGATGGACGTCTGCCCGCTTTCGCGCCGGTCGAAGATGCCACCTTGCGGTGGTAAATCCTGAACCCGTATCCGGTCCGTTACAGACCGGCATTCGCTTCTTCCATCCTCCTGTGCCCGCACTCCCTTGGGCTCACCTTGCGGCTCGCTTTCCCCAACCGGCCTCCGGTTTCGCCTGAAGGCTACGACGGGACAAGGGGGGAGGAGTACGGGGTTGCCATGTTCCGCTTAAAGACCCGGATCGGTTAGGCACCGCCTGTACACCGGTGGTTCAACATCTGCGATAGAGGACGTTAGACCCTCTACACCTGACCACATACCTTTTGGTTCAAGCCTGTCAGCACCTTTGGCTTGATAAGCAGTACGATGCTTAAAGCGATTCACTTGTGTTTACCATACGATCCAATCCTTGCTCCCTACCGCCTTGGTGCTGGCAGAGTTGAGATCCCCTCGCGGTTTTCTCTTCTGAAATTGCTTCCACGGGCTACTTTGTTCCGAGAGCTTCACACCCGGAGATTACTCTCCACGCATGTCCCGGTAGGATACCGGCAGCAGAATGCCGGGTTAAAGGTTGATGAAATATATCAGCTTTAACAGCTGTTTAAGCGACTTCATGTCGCACCTAACGCTGCTTTTCAGCGGGCGCGGCTTTTTACGTTCCGCTGAAAAAGCCTTGTTATGCACTTTGTTTCTCGGTCTTCAGGCTGATACTGTCGAAAATGAGAGCCGCATAGGCCATTAGATAACCTGTCAGATTACCAAATCGACTGAGAGTAATATTAACCGG
>JAQBHK010000490.1:0-6592 GCA_032127815.1 Desulfobacterales bacterium | reverse complement strand
AGTAACAAGGGTAAAGCATCACGATCATGCTTACAATCAAAGAATCTTTGATGAATACGGGAATCTCAAGTTTGCATTTCCAAAACACCGCAAGGATGTTAGAAGGCAATCGCAACTTATACATTATAAATTGGGCAATCTTATCTTAACCAAAACAGGATACTTTTTGCAAACAGGCGACTTCTTCGGAATATCAGCCGGAATAGGAGTACCCTGGAAATACTGCATAGACATTGATACGGAGGAAGATTGGGAATTAGCGGAGATTATATGTTCGACCTTCCAGAGCTAAAATATAACGGTGTTCCGGCCCTGCCCCCACAGATGGATGATCTTAAACGGCTTTACGACTTGATAGTTAATAATTTCTGTTTGACGGTGCTTGAGTTCGGGTGCGGGTATTCTACCTTTGTGATTGACAAGGCTCTTGATGTCAACAGGGGAAGGTGGGATGCCCTGGATAATAAACCGGAAGTCCGTAATAAAAATATGTTTCTACACTTTTCGGTTGATACTGATTTTTCATGGTGCAAAGAAATTTTGTCAAAGCAAAGAACCGTTATATTACGGCATAGTAGTTGTAGGTGTGGAATTTATAATGGGCAAATGTGTCACTATTACGACTCATTGCCTAATATTGTGCCTGATTTTATTTATATTGACGGTCCCGACCCGAAGCAGATTAAAAACGATGGTGGTTTTTGGTCAGAATGCCCGGAGAGAACACCGATGTCTGCAGATTTATTGTCGCTGGAACCTACGTTGATTCCAGGTACAATAGTTTTGATAGATGGTAGAACAAACAATGCAAGATTTTTGCAACGTAGTCTTAAAAGATTATGGTCGTTTTATCGTAACAATGAAGAAGACTATACAATAATGCGTCTTGAAGAAGAACGCCTTGGAAAAATAAACGTAATAGGTAGGGATGTTTGCGAGATTCTACAATAAAAAAATTAGAAAGGCGCCTGAAAGAAATCAAGTCAAGAAAGATTGAGTTCCAGAAACAGGCTATTAGGTATCGTGAGGACAACAGGATAGAGTTCTTTGACACACCTCCGAACCCTGGCCCGAACCCGAAACAAGACCAGTTACTTTCCGCGTTCTTAGATATATCTTACAAAACTCTGGGCATGTCTGGAGGAAACAGATTAGGTAAAACAACTATCCTAACTATAATCGGATTATCAGTGTTATATGGTAAGTTGATGTGGAACAACCTGAGTATATTAAATTTATTTCCACACAAAAAACCAAGGAAGGTTAGATATGTTGGGCAGGGGTGGCAGGATCATATAAAACAGGTTGTTATTCCTGAAATCGAAAAATGGTGGCCTAAGAGTCGGCCGGTTAAGAAAAGTGGCAATGGAATTATAACAGACACTTTATGGATGGACGAAAAAACCGGGAGTTCACTTCAGGTAATGTCTAACAACCAGCAGACCAAAGAGCATGAAGGATGGGAAGGTGATTTAATTCTTTATGACGAACCATGTAAAAGGGACATATATGTTGCCAATGCAAGAGGTTTGGTAGACAGGCGCGGTAGAGAGGTGTTTTCTGCAACACTTTTGAGTGATCCCTGGATTGACCGGGAGATTGTTAAAAAGGTTGATGAGGTTGGAAGGCCCGACAGGACTATTTTCTGGGTTGAAGGTACGAGCTATGATAACGTTGGGTATGGTATTACTCAAGAAGGTGTGGACGAATTAAAGCATAAGTTGACAGATTCGGAAATACAAGCTCGTATTATGGGTGTACCTGAATACATGAGTGGATTGGTATTGCCAAACTTTAAGCGCAAGATTCACTTAAAGGAAAGGTTTGAGATTCCTCTTGACTGGATGGTTGATATAGCGATTGATATTCATCCAAGGGAACGTCAGGCTGTTTTATTCATGGCAACCGACACCAGAAATTACAGATGGTTGTGTGAAGAAATCTGGGACTTTGGTGATGGTAAGTGGGTTGCGGAACAAATAATTAGAATTATCAACAAACGAAACTACCGAATAAACAATATAATTATAGACCCTCTTTCAAAGGGCGACAGCAACAACGATCAAACAACCTTCCAGAAAATATTCAATATTCTTGCTACTTATGGATATGTGCTTAACACGGCAACCAAAGACAAGGATGCCGGTATTTTAGAGATCAAGAATCACCTGAAAGGGCCTAATAATGAACCTTCCATGTTCTTATTTGACGATCTTGTCAGGACATTATATGAGATAGAAGGTTGGATGTGGGATAAGGATACTAATAAAGCAGTTGACAAAGACGATCATATGATGGAGAATCTATACCGATTATGTCTTTTGAACACACAGTATGTTGGAATGGAAGATGATTTTTACAAGGAATACTTAACAGGTGGCAATATTACAGAGAACAGGAACGCTTCAACAGGATATTAAGGTTTAGGCTTACCAAGGGGTAGCTCCCTGCGGAACAGCAAACTTAGGGATTGAGTGGGCAAACCCACGGCATGACGAATGTAGCTCATGTCGCTCACTCGATCCCTTTTTTTGTTGCCTAAAGGAAACAGAATGAGAAAACTCGAAACGATTTTTACTTCAAAAAATGTAGCAACACTTCTTGACGAAATCGAACTGACAGAAATATCAGAGAATGCGACCGTAGGATATGAGTCTGACGAGGATAGCCGATCTGAATGGAAAGAGCGTAACCAGAAGGCAATGGATCTTGCTATGCAGGTCTATGAGAAGAAAAACTTCCCCTTTGAGAATGCTGCTAATGTGAAATATCCTTTGCTTTCAATAGCTTCTATTCAATTTGCAAGTAGAGCATACCCTAATCTTGTACCTGGTTGGGATATTGTAAAGGGCAAGGTTATTGGCAGCGATCCTCAGGGAATAAAAGCTGCTGCTGCAAGCCGGGTTCAGACTCACATGAACTACCAGCTTAACGAAGAAATGGATGAGTGGGAAGAAGAAACAGACAGGCTCCTAACGGTTATTCCAATACTTGGATGCTGTTTTAAAAAGACTTATAGATCAAGCGTATACAACCGCAATGTTTCAGCGTTCTGCTCACCTTCTGATATTGTTATGAACTACAAGGCAAAGAGCCTTTTAACTGTGCCAAGAATTACTGAAAAGTATAATCTATATCCAAACGAGATTGTAGAGAGAATCAGGAACGATATTTTTGTTGAATTTGATTATGGTCAACCAACTGCAACAAAAGATGAAGATGACAAATACCACACCAACGATGACTTCAGACCGCACTTATTCCTTGAACAACACACATGGATTGACCTTGACGGTGACGGATATTTAGAGCCGTACATTTTAAATATTCATTATGACTCAAGAAAGGTTGTTAGAATATTCCCAAGGTTTTCGCTTGAAGGCGTTTCCTATAACGGCAACAAGATAGCCAAAATAACAGACGATAAATATTATACCAAGTTTTCGTTCATGCCTTCCCCGGACGGTTCTATTTATGATTGGGGCTTTGGGTCTATGCTTGGGCCGATAAACAACACGGTAGATACCACAATAAATCAACTGCTTGATGCCGGAACTATTTCAAACTGTCAGGGTGGATTTTTAGGAAAGGGGTTGAACCTTGGCAGAGGACGAAGTGGCGGGCCTTTGAAGTTGAAAATAAACGAGTGGCTTCCGGTTCCTCATTCCGGTGACGATCTTAGAAAGAATGTATTCCCGTTGCCTACCAAAGAACCTTCTGGTGTTTTATTTAACCTATTAGGGTTTATGGTGAATGCCGGTGAAAAGTTAAGTTCTGTCACAGAACTCATGATGGGCGAACAGACCGTTCACAATGAGCCTGCTACTACGAGTTTGGCAAGGATGGAACAAGGCATGAAGGTCTTTTCTGCTATCCATAAAAGGCTTCATAGGGCGTTTGGTGAAGAATTTAAAAAACTCTATAAACTAAATGCCGATAACCTTGACTTTGATTTTTACTTTAGGATTTTAGATAATCCTGAAGTTACTCAACAGGTACAAAGAAATGATTACGACAGAAACACTTGTGATGTAATTCCTACTTCAAGTCCTGAAGATGTTACCAACACTCAAAAATTAGTCAAGGCCGAAGCTTTAATGGCTGTCAGAGGTCAGGGTCTTAATGACGGTGAGATCATGATTAGGTATGTTGAAGCTCTTGCCGTACCTGATAGCGGTAAAATACTTGAAAAACAGCCTGTACCTCCCGACCCCAAGATAGTGCTTGAGTCAGAAAAGATAGGACTTGAAAGAGATAAATTCGAGTTTGAAATGATGAGGTTCAAATATGAGATGGCAAAGATACAGTCTGAAATAATTAAGAATCTGGCAGAAGCAGAGTCAAAAGAACTTGGGCCTCAACTCGAACAGTACAAGGCAGATATGCAGGCATTGATTGCAATGAGTAACCAGAAACAACAGGAAGGTAAAAATGCGAATAACGGAGGATGATTTTAAAAATTGGTGGAGTTCTCCTGTGGGTGTTGAGGTCAAGTCAATGCTCACCGAAAGACAGAACACCATAGCACATAAGACAGGCAGTGGTGGAGTCCTTGGGTTAGAAGACTATCATGTGCATGTGGGTAGATATAAGGAAATCAAAGACTTATTAGACATGAACTTCAAAGAGTTAATGGGGGAAGAATGAATATAACAGGAATTAAACCAGTACAGTTTAGGGTGTTGATTAGTGTTGATGAGGTAGAGGGCCAAACATCCGGCGGGATTTTCATACCGGAACACGCTCTTGAGCGCGAACAAATGGGGCATGATAGAGGAACTCTAATCGCGGTTGGAGATATGGCCTTTGAAGATTGGACTGGAACCTTACCAAAAGTAGGAGATAAGGTGATTTTTGTTAAATATGCCGGTACTATCATTCAGTTCAGGGAAGAAAGAATTACGACAAAATACAGATTGTGCAAAGACGCAGACATTTGTGCAATCATAAAGGAAGGTGAATCAGATGGAAAATGAAGAAACCATTGAAGAAGTTGTTGACGGAGTTGTTGAAGAAACCGTTGATAACAAGGTTGAAGACAGGGCGAAGTTACAGGGATGGACTCCCAAGGAAAGCTTTAAGGGAGATCCTGAACGATGGATAACCGCTGAGGAATTTGTGGAACGGGCCGACAACATGATGCCCATTCTTAAATCTGTGAACAAGAAACTTGAAAAGCAGTTGACCGAAGTTCTGGATAAGTACGGCACCCTGGAAAACAAATTAAAAGAACAGGAAAAGCTTACCAAAAAAATGATACAGATCCACGGTAAGTATTCCCAGGAGTCCTTTGAAAGCAAGCGTGCCGAACTTGAAACACGCAAACTTCAGGCTGTTCATGATGGTAATACCGAGTTGTATCAGGAATTAAACAAGGAGCAGGAGAAAATTGTAAAGCCGGAAACCATCGAGGTTCAGGACGATACGGTTGAACAAGACCATCCCGAAATCAAAAAATGGAAAGACGAAAATAAGGAATGGTACGGCAAGGACGAAGAACTAACCGAATATGCTGATATTATCGCAAATCGGATGGGGGCAAAGGGTCACAGTTATAAAGAATACGAGTTTTGCGAAGCGGTAAAAAAGAAGGTTCAGACCATGTTCCCAGACAAGTTCAAAAATCCAAATGCCCAGAAAGAGACTCCGGTTGACGAGCCAGGTACAAGGGGAAGTGAAATCTCTAAGAGCAAGAAGAAAGGTTGGAGCGACCTCCCCAAAGACGCAAAAAACATTTGTGCTGAGTTAGTTGCAAGCGTGCCTGGATACACCAAGGAAAAATACATGACAGATTATTTCGAGGAGGCATAACAAATGGAAAGCGCTGTTGAAAAAGAAATAGTTGAAGAAAAAGTTGACGAAAAAGAGGTTTGTGAAATTTGCGGCAAGGAGTTCACCGGGTTTAATCGTGCAGCTCAAATTGCCGGTCACATGAGATCCCATACATCAAAAACAAGAGAACGAATAGAAGGGGATACCAAAAAAAAAGAGCGTGTTCCATTTAGTACGCATCAACGAAAATTTACCTGCCCTGACGATAAAGACTTTAATTACAGAGTCTTTAATGATAAATGGGCAAAAGAGCCAGGAAGAATTAAAAGGGCGCTGGAGGCCGGGTATGAAATAGTTGAAGGTCATGAGCGCTATCCGGTGGGTACGAACGAAGACGGCACACCGATCACAGGCATATTGATGAAAATACCAAAGGAATTTTTTGAAGAAGACCAGGCAATTAAACAGAAAGAGGTAGATAAGGTAGACGAACAAATACTGAAAGGCTCACTTGAGCAAAAACCGGGAGATCATAGATACAGTCCTGATGGTATTAGGATCACTTCCGGTACAACTGAACCAAAATAAAGGAGCGAAACAATGGCAAATCCAAATGCACCTTTCGGGTTACGACCTGTAAGGTTTATTAATGGTAGCCCTTGGAACGGACAAACAATCAGATGCTTTATACATGCGAGTTACGCAGTATCTTTAAAAATAGGGGATCCGGTTATGTACCAAACAGAACTGGATTATATGGATCCCACGTTGGAGCATCCGAGCATTATGTTATCCCCTGGGTCTACGGCAAATATGGTAT
>JAQBHK010000489.1:0-7898 GCA_032127815.1 Desulfobacterales bacterium | reverse complement strand
CTTTCCGAATGGAAATCATAAAACCGGACATGTTCAGCGGTTTTTCTATGTATTGACGGATACCAAAGGCCGCAGCCTTCTCAGCATCAATTCTGTCGCTGTAACCGCTGCAGAGGATAATCGGCATATCCGGACGAATGTTCAAAAGCTCTTTTGCGAGTTTGTCGCCGGTCATATTCGGCATCGTCATGTCGGTTATAACAAGGTCAAATTTGTCCGGAGAAGTTCGAAACGCCTCTAATGCATCGGTACTACTGGCTCGCGCAGTAACCTGGTACCCAAGTCGTTCCAGCATTTGTGTTTCCATACGCACAATCGTCTCTTCATCATCTACAAGCAGAATCTGTTCTGTACCTTTCTGAAGCGGTCCGATGGAATCAATTTTTTCTGTTTCAATTTGGTATTTTAATACAGGCAGAAAAATATAAAATGCGGTTAATTTTCCCGGTTTACAGTATACTCTTATATCTCCTTAATAACATTTTACAATGCCATGCACCACAGCAAGACCCAGCCCGGTGCTCTTGCCTGCCTCTTTAGTAGTAAAATAAGGATCAAATATCCTGTCTAACATAGATTTGTCCATGCCGACACCCGTATCCGACACTTTCAAACAAACATAGGTTCCCGGTAGCATGGAGGGTGCATTTAAGTCATCAGCCCCTAACTCAACCTCTTGTAAGGTTATATTCAATTTGCCGCCTTCATCCTCCATGGCGTGATAGGCATTGGTCATAAGATTCATGGCTACCTGATGTATCTGGGTAACGTCGGCCATTACTAAGCCGCATTTGTTGCTGATATGCTGACTGATTTCAATGGTGCTCGGCAATGAAGATCTCATCAGTTGCAAAACCTCTTTGATAACAAGCTGGACTTTCAGTGGCTTGAGTTCTTTATCAGCTTGACGGCTAAACGTGAGAATCTGTTTAACCAAATCCCGAGCACGTTTTGTTCCGGTAAAAATCTCATTAATATGGTCTTGCAGCGGGCTGTTTTCAGGTATATCATCCAATGCAAGTTCTGCAAAACCCATAATTGGGAAAAGAATATTATTGAAATCGTGGGCAATGCCGGCAGCTAAAGTGCCAATCGACTCCATTTTCTGTGCTTGCCAAAGTTGTTTTTCTATCTCCTTAGTCTCTGTAGCGTCTCGAAAAATAGTAAATTTCGAAATTGATCCATCCGTATGGAATATGGGGGAATTAGAAATATGAAAATAACGTTTATCTTTGGGACTAACTACCTCATACTTGACATGCTCACCTTGCAAAACCTTATCAAATACGCACCATGAGCACTTGGTGTCACGATTATGCATCGCTTTGTAGCAAAAATCGCCGGTGGCATCGTGTCCTGTCCTTTTGATCATAGCAGGATTCATATATTCAACGCGCAAGTCGGGTGAGCAAATATAGGCTGCGTCAGGCATAGCCTCCATCATTGATCGATACTTCTCCTCACTCTCCCGTAGTGCTTCTTCCGCCTCCTTGCGTTCACTTATATCTATGGTGTAAGTACGCACACCCACCACATCTTTATTTTTGCGAATCACGCTGGAAGTTACAAGACCCCAAAAGGTTGAGCCGTCTTTACGTAACAGGCGATATTCAACCGGAGGGATCTTTTCCCCTTGCATCATCCTCTTAATACGCTCGTAGTGTTTCTGATGCTCTTCCGGGGCTACCAACCGTAAAACGTGAAAACCTTCTTCAAGTTCTTCAGGCTTATAGTCAGCCAGTTTAAATCCATGTGGGTTAACATAGGTAAGAATCCCGTTAAGATCATACTCTATGAGTACCGATGGCAACATTTCAGCCGTATCTCTGAAACGCTTCTCACTCTCTCGCAGAGCCTCTTCAGTCCGTTGGCGCTCAAAAGCTTCTTTTTCTAATTCCTTAACCCTTTGTTTCAATTCATCATAGGTCGGTTTTTCGGTCATTAGAAAACCCTTCGAATATTTTGTATAATTTCATTTCTTCCCGGGCCGGGCTTGAATTCAAGATGCATGGCCCGTACCGATAGGCCTTATCAGATTAATAACATTGAAGATTACTTAAGGCAATCGCAAATATTAGGGGCTTCATGTTTTGGCAGGTGCAAGGCGAAATCAGTCATCGAGTTATAGCTCACATTGCTATTACTGCACTCCTGACATGCTATTTCATTATCCCATATTTTTTTAAGTTGGACTGAATATAAGCCCAGTGCAATACCAAATGAACCAGCACGATAAGGATGAATAACAATGCAGTCCATTCGTGTATTTCTCGAAGAAAATGTCTGAGTGAAATCAGGAACCCACCTTTGGCTTGATAACCTTTTGGAAGCAAAAGCCAGTTTGTCAGGCCTGTAAGGGTTAATATCGAGAAAAGAATAAATGATACCGTATTAACAAGCCAAAGCTTCACAGCTTTATCTTTTGGCATGCGAAAACCTCCTAATGATCATTGAATTCAAACCTATTGTGTCAATTTCGGCATATGAAGCACTTTTGCCACACTGCTCGGAATCCATATCATAAAAACTACAAGGAATGCAAACCTCAGTCTTAAACATTGGGCACTGGAATCTGATTCAATATGTTGGATTTGTGGGTTGCGCGATGGGGTAATGCGGCTTTCGGCGGCGCTTCAATTTCGGGTCCGCGGCGGCCGTGCCGGTTCTGAATTAAGTATTTTTTGCATTTTTTATCAAAAACATTTAAAGAGAATAATAATTATACGGTAACAGGCGACCAGCACTGAGCAATCCGTGACGCGAAACTCGCAACCCGCAACCCGAAGTGTAACGAGGCCATGAGCAAATCAACAGTATCCATTGTGCGCTATGAAAAACCGCTGGAATCGGTCAGACGGGCGGTTGATCTCTGCTGCGGACTGGATCATCTGCCGGCAGGTGCCAGAGTATTCATCAAACCTAACATCGTATTCTGGACCCGGGCGGTCAACTTCCCCAAGTGGGGCGTAATCACCACTTCCCGCGTGGTTGAAGATATTGTCGTCTTTTTAAAGGAGCGCGGCATCGATGATATTACCATCGGAGAGGGAACCGTTCTGACGAACCCCAAGGATTATGAGACGCCGGCGCACGCCTTTAAAACCCTGGGATATGGAGTGTTGGAAAACCGTTACGGGGTCAAGGCCGTTAATGTTTTTCAGCGTTCTTTTGAAAAGGTCGATCTGGGTGCAGGAGTGGAGCTCAAGTTTAACACCGACATCCTGAATGCCGATTTCGTGGTGAACCTTCCGGTGCTGAAAACCCATGCCATGACCGTGGTCAGCCTGGGGATCAAGAATTTAAAAGGGACGATTGACATTGCTTCGCGCAAGAAATGCCACAATACAGATCCCGAAAAGGACCTGCATTTCATGATCGCCAGGCTGGCCGACCGGATGCCGCCGATGCTGACGTTGTTGGACGGTATCTACACCAATGAGCGTGGTCCCAATATCGATGGCCGTATGCGCCGGAGCAACCTGCTGGTGGCATCGGCGGATGTGCTTTCCGCCGACCTGGCAGGCGCCAAAGTTTTGGGCTACGAACCATCGGAAGTTCCCTATCTTGTGCATGCAGCCAAAAACCGGGGGCGGGCGCTTGATCTTTCCGACATCAAGATAGTCGGCGAGTCGATTGAGGCTGTGACTGCTTTTCACAACTACGACTTTCCATACAACCAGGCCAACACCCTGCCCTTGCCGCTGGCGAAGATGGGCATCAAGGGGCTTTCCTTTCCCAAGTATGACCTCAGCCTGTGCACCTATTGTGCCGGCCTCACCGGGGTTGTCCTCGCGGCCATTGCCATGGCCTGGAAGGGCCAGCCGTGGGACGATGTGGAGGTGCTCAGCGGAAAGGTTATGAGGCCGACACCCGGCCGCAAGCAGACCATTTTATTGGGCAAATGCATGTACCAGGCCAACAAAAAGCATCCGGAATTTCAACAAATGCTTTCCGTGAAAGGGTGTCCTCCCAAGCCCGGGGATGTTGTCAAGGTTCTCCATCAGGCCGGTATCATGGTTGATGCCAATATCTTTGAAAACATCGATCAAATGCCGGGATTGTTTTTGAGCCGTTATGAAGGCAGGCCCGAGTTTGAGGAAGAATTCTTTCGGATAAAAACGAGTGAAGAGTGAACAGGTATCGGGGATCAGGGGGCAGGGGTCAGGGGTCAGAGGTCGGAGGTCAGGGGGGGCAGAGGGCAGAGGTCGGGGCGTATATCACAGGAGGAGTAACGAGCAACGGAGCAACGAAAAACGCGCAACCCGCAATTATAGCGATTTTCAAAATAACGTTGGAGTTTCCGCCGTCGGATAATTTCGTTTAGGTCGGCAAGAACTCGCAAATAAAAGCGCGTAAAAGCGAACATGGCTATAGTTTTAAGAAAATAGTGCAGCAATATGATATTTATCATCAAAATTGATGTACTTTGATAATGTTCTCTTTAACGCGCTCTAATTTGCTCAGACAGCTTCCCAACCTAAACGAAATCATCCGACGGCTTACTGATAATATTAAAGGAAATTGATCAATCCTAACATATTTATAGAAACTGCTATAGTAGGGAGTAACATGGAAATTTATATGATTTACATTACGGCAAGCAGCAAGGATGAGGCCCGCACCATCGGTCGAGAACTGGTGCTGTCAAAGCTGGCAGCCTGTGCCAACATCTTTGACAATATGAACTCCTTTTATTTTTGGGACGGGAAACTGCAGGACGACACTGAAGCGGTCCTGATCGTTAAAACCACCAAAGAGAGAGTGCCGCAACTGATAGACAAAGTCAAATCGCTGCACAGTTACGAATGCCCCTGCATCGTCACTTGGCCGGTGGCCGGCGGCAACCCGGCTTTTTTGGACTGGGTGGTTGCGGAAACGACTTGAGGGGTCGGGGAGTTTTCGCTGTAAGACCGCTCAATGGATAATCATATTTTAAACCGTGTGATCACGCCAAAGGCGGATAAAACTCGTATATAAAGGTTCGTAAAGAAAGAACAGAAACTTTTGCAATCCTTATAACGGGATTAATCTGCGGTGAAGAGAATTGAAAGCGATAGAGCCAATGAATTTTGACTGTCAAAGATGCGGCAGATGCTGCAAAGAGATCGGGATTCCCTGGTCGGAATTGGATTACCGTGCTGCCGCTGATTGTCTGGGAATGGATATCGATATTTTTATTGAAAAACACGGTTTTATCGTCAATGGGCAAACCGGTGAAGTCGAGCACCCGGAGCCCGGCGTTACCCCTTGCCCGTTCCTGAAATATAACCAAAAAGGTGCCATTTGTAAGATTTATCCGGCAAGGCCCTGGGTTTGCAAAGGCTATCCCGGTCCGGGAATTGCATGCCGGGCAGGGCGGAAGAGGTCTTAATTTGCCAGTTACACGGGAAATGGGGTCACCCATTAAAGGGTTAGTCAAGTAAAAAAACACCTCTCCCTTAAAAAAAACTGGTCAAATCTATGGTTGACCCTTGATGGTAGCAGCGAAGAGTAAAACGTTGATTTTGTCCGATCACCAGAGTGTTTCGAGGCTTAAAAAAATAACTGATAAACTAGAAACATACATGTAAAAAGCAAAAAAATATTAATACGGGTCAAAAGTAAACTTGACGTCTTTCTTTTGAAATGGTCCCCTATTTTTTATGAATATCCATAATGAAATTAAAATGTGCATCACAATGCTCTAGTGCGACTTTGTGGCATAATGCGCAGGAGGCAATGATCAAATCAGCAGAAGGAAACGTGTGGCCTGCGCTTCGGGATTTTCGGGCCAGTTCACGTGCTCCGTGCCATACCTCATCCGTTGTTGGTAGACAGATGATCTCTTTTTCCAGTTCTGCCAGCTTCTTTTTCTCGTAATCTCCCCGGGCACCGTTCCATAATTCGACGGCCACCATATCGCACCATGCCGCAAGCCCATCGATCAGTAGCACCTTCACTCGTTCTCGAATATTTTCCTGTCCGTTTAATCGCAGGGCTTCGATCCAACTGGAAGTATCCACTAAAGTTACTTGATTTTGTCCCATTTTTCATCTTCGCGCATGATCTTCAATTCGTCTTGAGTCATAAAATCTTCAAATGTCCCCAACATCTGGGCGAGGTGCACAAGCCTTTGTTTTCTATTGAAATCTTTTAGAGCAAAAACTACGGCATCCTTCTTGGTCTTAGCCCCTGTATATTTCATTGCCTGCTTTAGCTCGCTTTCTGGAATATCAATTGTTGTTTTCATGATTCCAAAATATGATTTATTTGGATTCTTGTCAAGGAAATATCAGCATCCACCAACTAGGATATAATTGTGCCTAAATCGATTCACCTGCGCCTGAATACATTTTTTTCCGACCCTGGTTAAATAAAGAACAAAAGATTTAACTGGACAAGCAGGATTAACAAGATCATCAGGATTTTTTCTTTGAACATGCGCTCCTTCCGGAGAAAGCGGTACATACACAATCGCCTTCGGCGAAATTATCATGCAGATCATGTATATCCTGTCAAAATAAATTCTTAGCGGCTTTGCGCCTTGGCGTGAACCAACCCGTAACCAGCATCCCACCTGCCCGGCGAAGCCTGGGCAACCCGCAAAGTGTGTAAAACCGACACAATTTTGCCGTCGCCATAACACCGCCTTTGTAACATATTGTAACATCAAATGATTTCCCTTGATTTTTATGCGATATTCAATTATGCATGGTGCGAGTTGTTGCAGGCGGAAGGCTATCGGGCACACCCCTTGATAATCACCAACTGTTACCTCAATTGATCACAAACAAAACATACCTCCCCGACTTGCGCTCAATTGAGGTGTTACTTCAGAGCACGCCAATTCTTCAAGGACGTTCCCAAAGCCACAAATTGTTCAACAAAAAAGCGGCTATTTTCCCATTTGAAGTTAACCATATTCCGTTTAACATAATTTATTGCATGATAAACAGAAGGCGGCAGGTTTAATTCACCCCTGCATGATATCCGGGAAACACTTAATCACTTGTTGGGCATAAATTATGTTTGGTAACTTCGATTCAAAACTGTTCTCAGATCCGGATTTTAAAGAAGATTCCGTCCGAGAAGTTATTATTGTTCCAATCTTATCGCGATTTGGTTACCACCCTTCCGGTGAAAATACAGTTAAAAGAAGCAAAACGTTAGTTCAACCGTTCATTTATGTTGGAACGAGCCGTCATCCTGTAAAAATAATTCCTGATTATACGTTGTACTCAAATGGTCGCCCAGTAATGGTGCTCGATGCAAAGAGTCCTTCAGAATCTGTTTCGACAAGTGCACATGTACAACAGGCCTACAGCTATGCGATTCATCCAGAAATTCAAGCCAGTCATTTTGCCTTATGCAATGGTAAAAGGCTCGCGGTTTACAATACACAAAATGTAAATCCGCTTCTCAATATACCTTTTGAGGAATATGAATCTCGGTGGGAGGAAATCGAAAAGCACTTTCTCCCAAAATATCTTCTGTGCCCTGAACTACGAAAATTAGCCCCTGATTTTGGTTTGGCTGTATCGCGCCTTGGCTTAGAGCCTGGTGCAGAGATATTAATGATTGAAACTAGGAGGCTGTCCGAGAATAGCTTTTTCGTGAAATTTGCACTCGTAACCCATTGATATTATTGCCCCTGAATTATCTAAAATGACATATATTCGAGTTCTCGGACAGCCTCCTAGTCCCACATTCAATTATTTATAAAACGGTGGCATGGCTATAAATTGGAAAATCTGTTGCAGGTTCCGGGTTAATATTCTTCAATAGCCCGATAACGCGCAACTCGCAACCCGGAACCCGGAACCTGTATTCAATTACTGCGGTTGTGTCAGCACAAAGGCTGACGGAGAAACCTCAACATCGGCCCAGTATCTGTCTATGTCGAGTTGAAACCCCCTGCC
>JAQBHK010000488.1:0-10654 GCA_032127815.1 Desulfobacterales bacterium | reverse complement strand
GGAGCCCAGGCGACCTATGGAATGGATCCCAAGTATCTTCTGGTGGCTCCGATCTGGTCTATTCCCAAGTGCCTTGAAAAAGAGGGCATCAGCATTGATGACGTCGATCTATTTGAAATCAACGAGGCCTTCAGCGGCTCCACGGCAGCTGTATTAAAAGAACTTGATCTGGACTCTGCCAAGGTGAACGTAAACGGCGGCAGTGTGGCCCTGGGGCACCCCATCGGGGCCAGCGGCTGCCGGTTACTTGTCACCCTTTTACATGAAATGATCAGGCAGGATAAAAAAACCGGGATAGCTTCCCTGTGTCTCGGCGGCGGTGAGGGTGTGGCCATGATCGTTAAACGCCAATAAAATCGCTGCACGCTTTTATATAAGGAGAGAGTATGGAAATAAAAACATTTGGTGTTGTCGGCGCCGGGCAGATGGGGAACGGCATTGCCCAGGTTGCCGCTGCCAGCGGCTTGGGTGTGATCATGAGCGATATCAAGACCGAGTTTGTCCAAGGCGGCCTGGAGACCATAACAAAGCTTTTAAAGCGCGGTGTTGACAAGGGCAAGCTGACCGGCAGGGAACGGGATGAGATTCTGGGACGCATCCGAACCACCGTGGATCTGAAGGATATGGCGTCAGCCGACTTTGTGGTTGAAGCCGCCACCGAGGATGAAACCGTAAAGTTTCAGATTTTTAAAGACCTGGATGAGATCTGTGGATCCGGGGTGATTCTGGCCACCAACACGTCTTCGATTCCCATCGGGCGCATTGCTTCCCAAACCAAGCGGCCTGAAAAAGTCATCGGGATGCATTTCATGAACCCGGTACCGGTGATGAAACTGGTGGAAGTGATTCCCGGGCTGGCAACTTCGCAAGAAACCTTTAAAACAACCTGGGATCTAACCGTAAAATTCGGCAAAACGCCGGCTGAGGCCGGCGATTATCCCGGCTTTATTGCCAACAGGATTTTAATGCCCATGATCAACGAGGCAATTTTTTGTCTGTATCATGGCGTGGGAACCCGGGAAGACATCGATACGGTAATGAAATTAGGAATGAATCACCCTATGGGCCCTTTGGCTCTGGCAGATCTTATCGGACTGGATACCTGCCTGGCCATCATGGATACCCTCGTTGATGGATTCAAAGATTCCAAGTACCGCCCCTGTCCGCTGTTGCGCAGATATGTGGAGACGGGCCGGCTGGGCAGAAAGACCAGTCGCGGTTTTTACGAATATTAATTAGTTTCCATCCATAAATGGTTATTTTTCCGATGAGCGGCGTTCTCCGCGGGTTTCTGCCCTCGACGTACTAAAGTACGCCTCGGGCGAAAACCCTTGTGCGGCCTTGCTCATCAAAAAAATCCCTCATTTATGAATTGGAAACTACATAGTGCTCAAGTTTATTTATGGAGAGGCACTAATAAGGAGGAAATATGGCGAAAAAGAGAGCCGGCGCGCTTGTCCCGGTGGGGGAAAAAATCAAAAAAGAGCGGGTCAGAAAAAAAATGACTCTCGACAGGGTGGCCAATGAAACCGGTTTAGCTATCGATTATCTTAAAAAGATAGAGGCCGGCAAAGAGATCCCACCTGTCGGTACCCTCCTGCAGATATCAAGGGCTTTAGAAATCGATTCGGGTCTCTTCCTCCGGGAAGAGGAGACGCGTTTAAAGAGTCGCATCAGAGCCTATACCAAACGTACCGACAACTATGCGTATACAACCCTGACGCCGGGTGCGGAGAACAAGCATTTGAAGGCCTTCAAGGTTGAGATTGACGCCATGCAGGATCACAAGGGCGTCGGATATCAGCATGAAGGTGAAGAGTTCATCTATGTGCTGTCGGGAAAGATCGAAGTACTTGTAGGAGACCACCCAAATAATCTGGATACAGGTGATTCCCTGCACTTCAATGCGGGGATACGGCATCAGTTAAGAAATACCGGCAAAGAAAAAGCAGAGCTTATCGTTGTCGTTTACGGACCATAAACTCGTTGCTCGTTACTGGTTGCTTGATGTTGGTAATGGGTAGTTTTCTAAAATCAGTTCCGCGCATCTGGAATTTCGACATCCAGGAATCAGTGATCGGTCACCAGTAACAAGCAACAAGCAACGAGCAACGAGTAACCAGTAACAAGCAACGAGCAACGGAGCAATTTATGACAGTGAATCTTACCGATGAACAGATCATGATTCAGACCATGGCCAGGGAATTTTCAAGGAAAGTTGTGGCCCTTACCGCCGCTGAACGCGATAAGACCAAAGAGTTTCCGGCCGAAAACCTGAAAAAGATGGGTAAATTGGGACTGATGGGCATGATGATCCCCTTTGAGTACGAAGGGAGTGGTGCCGATACCGTCAGTTATGTGCTGGCTCTTTCCGAAATTGCCTACTCCTGTGCCTCAACTGCTGTTGTCATGTCCGTTCATAATTCCATCGTTTGCGAGAGCATCTTTCGATTGGGGACCGAACTACAGAAGGAGAAATATTTAAAACCGCTGGCCAGAGGGGATATTATAGGTGCCTTTGCCATGACCGAACCCCATGCGGGCTCCGATCCCGCTATGCAATCGACTGCGGCCGTCCGGGATGGTGACAGCTACATATTGAACGGTACCAAGCGATTTACAACTTCGGGCAGCAATGCCGGTTTGACCATCGTCACGGCCGTCACGGATGAGAACAAGCGTCATCACGGCATCAGCGCGTTTCTGGTTGAAAAGGATACGCCGGGATTTAGTGCCGGGAACCCCGAAGACAAAATGGGGCTGTGTGCTTCCGATACAACCGATCTTTTCTTCAACGATTGCCGGGTACCTGCTGAAAACTTGCTTGCCGGCGAAGGCGACGGTTTTAAGATCGCCATGAAAGCGCTGGACGGCGGACGTATCGGAATTGCGGCGCAGTCGGTCGGTGTTGCCCAGGCAGCCTTTGACGCCGCCGTAAAATACTCTAAAACAAGAGAACAGTTCGGGCAGATGATCTCCAAGTTCCAGGGTTTGCGCTGGATGATTGCGGATATGGCTACCGAAATAGAGGCGGCCCGGCAACTGACCTTTTCGGCGGCCGCTATGAAAGACAAGGGCGTAAACCATACGGTCCAGGCTTCGATGGCCAAGCTTTTTGCCTCGGAAATGGTGAATCGAGTCACTGCCAGGGCACTGCAGATGCACGGCGGCTATGGATTTATTAAGGATTATCCGGTAGAGCGCTTTTACCGGGACGCCCGGGTATTTACGATTTACGAGGGGACTTCGGAGATACAGCGGGTCGTCATATCCAACCATATCTTAAAGGACAAGCGTCGTTAGTGATCTGTTCTTGCGGAAGTTACTTGCCTGCCGTCTGTTTATGTTGGTGAAGGCTCCGGAAATGGCGAAGTTCTGCTTTGTACAGGCACTTAAAAATATCCAAAAAAATCAAAGCGAAACTTGGAAAAGCACGGTGTTTCTTTTGAGGAAGCGGTAACCGTGTTCTATGATCCGATGTCGGCCACTTTTGATGAGCCGGATGTTGCTAAAGCTTTCCATGATTCAGCTTCGTAAATGAGGCGTTGAGGTCACTCCCAGACCTAACTCGTTCTACGCAGCGCCTAACACGTCGCTCAGGCGTACGCTCGTAACCTCTCGCTGCCAAGTTTTTTTATCCTTGATAGCAATACTTGGTCATTTCTCTGAAATCACAAGATGAATGTGATACGATTAGCATGCCGAATATTATTTAATATCCACAGATAGTTATCGAACTTGGCAAGATAACCCAAAAATACAAGATTCCCAAACCGAATCGTCTATGATAATAGTATGATGTCACCCGTTGGTTAAGGCCAGGAATCTTGAATCAATCCAACCAGATAACAACCATGTTAAAGAATGAGCTTGTTAAAAAAAAATGAATATTTATCTTTAATTTGTATCTTTTGCTTAATAACTTTGGGCTGTTCCAATAAAGATAAATATGAAGAGTTGAAAGCCAATATTATCGCACCTGCCCAAGACCCTGTAGAAATTATAGAGGGTGAAAAACTATATTTTCAAGCTGCGGCTTCCGGTGGGGTTCCACCCTATAAGTATAGCTGGAATTTCAGTGTAGTTGCCCCTCCAAGCTCAGAGAAGAACCCTGGAGAAATCGTTTTTAATTGGCAGGGGGCATATAAAGTGTTGTTAACGGTAAAGGACGCAAAAAATAATATAAATACTGATTTCGTACGGATTATTGTCGAGAAGGAGCTTGGTGTAAAGTCCAAAAGTGCCTTTTAAATTACATTACATACTCCAACTTCAGTAATCTACAAAAGTCTTGATGGCCTTGAATTTTCATTCCGGCCCCTCTTACTATCGGAATTGATTGGGGTTCCGAATCGTCTATCCGAAACCTGTACTATCTGCTATATAGTCCAACCAGATGAATTCATTTAGATAATTTGATACTGTTTGCATATCCCCACACCCACGCTCACCGAAATCAATCCCAAAACTTAGCTGTAGCCGGGCTCGCCTAACCCGAATATTTCATGAAACGGGATATAAGCTCTGTTCAGGCATAACCAAAGTACTGATGGTGTCCTGCTTTTTCGAAATAAATTTATTTGACAAACAAAGGTATGTTTTGATAGTTTATTGGTTAAAAGAGAGGGGTGTTTTGGTCATGCTTGAACGAACTGCTGAAAAATATTTAAATGACTGGCATCGCAAAGAACGCAGAAAGCCGCTGGTGCTCAGAGGCGCCCGTCAGGTCGGCAAATCCACCCTGGTGCGCCGTTTTGCGGAAAAGAACGGTCTTGTTTTAAATGAAGTCAACTTGGAACAGCATCTGTATCTGGACACTATTTTTAAGTCCCTGGATATGGATGCCATTATCAGAGAGTTAGATGCTCTGGTGGGCAGAAACATTCAGGCCCCCGGTGCGGTTCTGTTTCTGGATGAAATTCAGGCGACCCCCCATGCCATCCAGGCCCTTCGATATTTTTATGAACAAAAACCAGAACTTTTCGTAATTTCGGCCGGCTCTCTGCTTGAATTTGCGTTGGCCGACCATCATTTTTCAATGCCTGTCGGTCGAATCGAGTACTATCATTTGGGGCCGATGACTTTCAGGGAGTTTTTAACCGCCGTTGAACCCGGACTGAACCGGTATCTTTCTGAGTTTCATATCCATCAAACCATACCCGTTACAGCCCATCAAAAATTGACCAAACGCCAGCGGGAATATTTATTCGTGGGCGGGATGCCCGAAGCCGTCTATGCCTTTGCTGAAGAAAATTCTTTAATGGAAGTCACGTCAGTTCACCGTTCCATTACCGAGACGTATCAGGATGATTTTTCCAAATATGCCAAACAAAAAGATCTGGCCTTGATGCAGAAAGTGTTTCGGCAGATTCCGAGAATTATCGGACAGAAGGTCAAATACAGCAACATATCAAAAGGAGACAAATCCAGAAATGTGAAGGCCGTGATCGATCTGCTGGTCAAGGCGCGTGTCTGCCATCAGGTGTTTCACAGCCATTGTTCCGGGGTGCCGCTGATTGCCGATATCAATGAAAATGTCTATAAAATGCTGTTCATGGATGTGGGCATGGCCGCCTATCTTACCGGGCTGGATTGGATTGCGTTGCAGGCATTGGAACAAAATGCGCTGGTTAATGAAGGCAAATTGGCGGAACAGTTTATTGGCCAGCATTTATTAAATCCGTCTGAACCGCCGCGCTTAACCTATTGGCTGCGGGAAGCAAAATCGGCCAATGCGGAAGTGGACTATGCAACTGCAAACGGCAACCAGGTAATCCCCATTGAAGTCAAAGCCGGTAAAAGCGGTGCACTCAAATCCCTGCAGCAATTTGCGCTGAATAAAAACGTGGCGCTTTGCGTTCGTTTTGACCTCAATCCCCCGGATATCGGACAGATCACCCATGCAGCCCGGGTGAACGGCGGCAGTGTCCCTGTGCCTTACACGCTGCTGTCGCTTCCCCTGTATCTGGTGGAAGAACTTTTCCGGATATTGGACGAGATCCGAACGCAAAAATGAGCTGAAATCGTCAATAATTTATCGTTTTGACAAGCTTCCGGATATAGGAATTAATTTAATAATATTTTCTTGATTCTATTTCCCGGCTCTGATCAACTTTAAATTGATTTCCACCAGTTGAAGGATCTTTTTATTATAGAACTCTCTTAAGAATTTTACCTGGATAGAGTCTGAAGCCTGTTTGAGGATGTTGGCGTTAATCGTCATTATCACACAATTTGTATCCGCAGTCACTTCCTTCCTGCGGGGCATTTTATACAGGATAGCCGTCTCGCCAAAACAATCTCCTTTCTCCAGCAGCTTAACTTCTCCTTTTAAATGCAGCGAGGCCTTACCCTGGACAAGAAAATAAATGTTATTGTCACTATCATTTTGCTTAATGATCCACGAACCCCTGTCGTGGAAACTCCAGGAAGAGATCTTGATAACATCCGAGAGGTCGGAATCCTGAAAATGCTTAAAAATAGGGAGCTGTTTCAAATAATTGAGCTTTTTTTTATCCTGCTTATCCAAAGCTCTAGAGTCTTTGCCTTTAATGGCGGGGAGCAGGGCCTCGGCAAATTCTTTGGCTGTTTGGAAGCGCTCCTCCTTTTTTTTACTGATAGCCTTGCTGACAATTAATTCCAGGTCAGGGGAAATGTCCGGAGCATGCTCTTTAACCGCCGCCGGGTCAACGTTTGTAATTTTATAGATGATTTCATAAAAATTTTTGCCTTCAAAGGGACGTTTTCCAGTCAACAATTCATAGAGCACAATGCCAAGGGAAAAGATGTCGCTGCGTTGATCTAGCCCAGGATCGGATTGTGCCTGTTCCGGAGACATATAATAAGAGGTCCCGAAAGTCTTTGAGATATCTTGCGGATCTTCTTGTAAGAAGCGGCTGATGCCAAAATCCATCAGTTTTACTTCACCTTTTTTGGTCAGCATGATGTTGGACGGCTTGATATCAAGATGCATGTAACCTTTGTTATGGATGTAGTCGAGAGCATAACAAGTGTTGTATATGATCTCCAGCACTTGACTGCGGGGCAGAAGGTTCCACTTGCGGCTGTTTGCCTGTAATCCGGATCCTTCGATATATTCAAGGGCTATGAAGAACACGTCCTCTTCGATACCGGCATCATAGGTGATGGCTATGTTGGGATGGATAAACTGAGCCGCCAGCCGGGCCTCTTTCAGGCATTGATTGAGCCTTTTTTTATCCGGACCGATCATATCTATCGATGATATTTTGGCTGTTTTTAAAGCAACGGTTCGTTCGAGAAAAGAATCGGTTGCTTTGTAGACGACTCCCATTCCTCCCTCACCCAGCTTGGATGAAATTTCGTACCGGCCCAGAGTTTTAATGCCTTGGTGGTTCAGCATGCTTTAATATACCTTGAGTTCTTTTAAAATAACTTCATCGCCATAAGCGCTTTTTAAAAAATCAGTTAACCTATTATTGATAGATGGTTTTAACTTTACTAAATCACTTTCATTAACTTTTTCTTGGGTATCCGGGGAATTAAGAAACATCAAAATGCTGTCTCGGATCAGGGATTCAACCCCGGAATTTTGTTCCTTTAATTCAGTGCGATATCGCAGCTTCAAGTATATTTCGATATGCCTGTTTTCGCCTAAGTTGGTAATGATTGGATCGAGTGTGTGATATTCAGGTGATGATTTTGTGCTGTTTGCTTTCAGCCATGAACTTAATAGAGGATTGATGGCTTTATGATTCAAGAGGAAAAACAAGGCGGCCAACACAAGAATAATAGCAGCCGCTAAGATAACTTTAAATCTCAACCCTTTTTGTGACGCTGCTTCTACTTCTACATCAACTTCTATTTTAGATATTGTTTTCTCGGGCGCTTCATAACTTGGCGTTTTAACCGGTCTTTTTAAAACAGAAATGGAAGCAGCTTCGGGCACTTCAAGTTTATCCAACTCAATTCCGAACTCAGGGTCATCGTATTCTTTGCTATCATCTTTGTCTGTAGGCATAAGTTTACACTTTCATTCAACTAAAAATAGTAAATTATCCCTGACAGGTCAAATTAAATATAAAAATGATTGATATTCATATGTTAATATATTATTGAATTATGTGATTATAAACTAAAAATGCCCCAGCTTATTGCAGCAAATAATTTAATATTGATGAATACGTAAAAGATCGTTTTTCTGAACTGTTACAAGACCATCATTAAGAGTGTTTGTTTTAACTGAGTAACATATGAAAAAAAAACTGACTATCCTGCTGGCTGAGGAGAATCATGCTGCCCTTGAAGAGCTTACTAAGATTTTCAAAAGCCTTGGTTTTAAAAATATTATTCAATCCGATAACACCAGTAATGCCTGGACGATGATTCAGCTTAAGGATTTAGGATGTGTCGTTTCAGCCTGGGAAATGCAAGAAATGTCCGGACTGGCCCTGCTTAGAATTATCAGAGCAAGCGACAAGTTTTATAACCTGCCGGTTTTTTTGATGCATGCATCCTATACCAAAGGCATGGTGGTTCTGGCTGGACAAGCAGGTGTCACCGGGTTGGTGGTAACACCTTTTAGTGCGGACAACATTAAAAAGAAAATGGAGGCGCTTAAATTCGCTGTCCTTGACCCCAAACAAAAAGAAGCCGAAAAATCGCTGCAAGATGCATTGCAACTGATAGAGAGCGGAAATTTCGGAACGGCCATGGGTATCCTGGAAAACCTGATAAAGATAGAGGAGAATGCCGAATACTATTATAACCTCGGATATGTCAAAACTGCCCAGGGTAATTATACCGAAGCGATCCAGGCTTTCAGGAAGGCTACCGCAATAGACCGCCTGTTTGCCAAGGCATACGAAGGTATGGGGCGTGCTTATCAAAAACTCGGTAAGTCGGAAGAGGCGGAGAAATTTATGATCAGGGCGGCAGACATCCATATGAGCAGGGAGAATGTGGAACAAGCCGAAATGGTGCTGGATGAGATTAAGGAAATCAACCCCAATACGGTAAACATCTACAACAGCTTCGGCGTTCTTTACCGCAAGAAGGGTGATTTCAAAAAGGCTTTATTTAACTATAAAAAAGCTATTGTGATTCACCCGGACAGGGCGCGTATCCATTATAATATCGGCAGGCTCTACATAGAGATGAAAGATCCGGAAACGGCAAAATCCTATTTTATGCAAGCACTTAAGCTTGAGCCGGATTTTGAAGATGCACGCGAAGTTCTGGACGCCATCGACCTGGGCGCCTTTTAACTCAAAGGCTAACAGCGGGTCCAGCCGCACTCAGCATTAGCGCAAACCATGCAGCCTTCGGCTCTGCGAATCATGGCCCCACAATCAGGACAAGATGTGTTCTTGGCTTTCGAGTTCATCCTCCCGTTAAAATAGATATCGGCATCTTCAATCCGTCGGGCGACTTCACGCCACATATCAGCATTTTGCATGGCGATTTCAAGCCCCATGCCCATACCGGCGGCACAACTGTTTACCTCCACGTCTTTGCCGGCGGAGATAGCCTTGGTGCAGGCCGGACAATGGATGGACTTCATGCTGCGGATGATCTTTTCCAAAGATATGCCGGCCCTTAGGCAGTATGATATCAGCACGCCAAGTGCCTTGGTGTTGGCGGCACAGCCGCCGCCGACTGTTCTGATGAAAACTTCGACCACGCTGTCGCCGTCAAAATGGGGATCAACATAGAGTTTGCCGCAGGCGGTTTTCATTTTGAGGCTGGGGCCTGTTGTTGCTCTGGGTCGGTGTTTGAGCTCTCCTCGGCGCAGGGTATCCTCTGTTTTGCCCTCCGTTTCCCCGGCATCGGTGTACAGCGCCTGTCTGTCCCGCGAACCGTCACGATAAAAGGTGATTCCCTTGCAGCCCCTCTTCCAGGCCTGAAGAAATGCCCCGGAGACTTCTTTTTTATCGGTGGCATACGGTGCGTTGATGGTCTTGGAGACGCCGGAATCGACGCCGCTTGTCTGTAAAGAGGCCTGTATCATGATGTGCTGCTCAATGGACACGTCCTGGGTCGTTACAAAATATTCAGGCAAATTTTTGTCCTTGTTTTTTGCATGCCATTCCTGCACCACCGCGGGCATCATGTCGAGTTTTTCGCCTTCCAGACATTCCTTGGTGTAATTAAAGGCAAAATTCGGCTCACAACCTGATGAGCAATTGGCGATTAAAGAGAGCGTGCCGGTGGGGGCTACGGTTGTGAGGGTGCTGTTGCGTCTTTTTGAGTTGGCAAAATCATATTCTTCATAAACCGGGGCCGCCCCTTTTTCTTGACCCAGTTCAATGGATGTTGCATCGGCTGTTTGGTAAATAAAGCTCATAATATCTTTGGCCAGCTTGATCGATTCAATGGAGCCGTAACGAAGATGCAGCTTGATGAACATATCCGCACACCCCATGATACCTAAACCGATTTGCCGTGTTTTTCTGGTCATCGCCTCGATTTCAGGAATCGGGTATATATTTACTGATATTACTGAATCGAGAAAACGTACGGCGAACTGGATGGTTTTGCGCAGCTTTTCCCAGTCAATTTCGGCTTGGCCGGTCACCCACGGCCCTTTGATCATCTGAGCAAGATTGATTGATCCCAGGTTACAAGAGCTGTAAGGTAAAAGCGGCTGTTCTCCACAGGGGTTGGTGGCCTCGAT
>JAQBHK010000487.1:0-3529 GCA_032127815.1 Desulfobacterales bacterium | reverse complement strand
GCCACCCGCAGCCGGTCAAAACCCAGCCGTTCCTTTAATTTGCGGAAAACCGCCAGATAAGCCAGCCGGTATAAGAATTCCAGGGAAAGCGGAACTTTCTGAAAGTTCATTATTAACCCCGCCCGTTTTTTTCCAATCTTAAGGGCCACATGAAAGACCATCCGTTTAAACCAGGTGGTGTCCGACATTCTGATGTAAATAGCGGAATAATATTTCTCCCAGATGCGCGGCACGGCATATCCCACCGTCGGGGAGACCTCCTTCATGTTGTCGGTAACGGTGTCGACACTTTCGATGAAATTAACGATGTATCCATGGGTGATGTGGCCCATGACCGAAAAGAGCTGTTCAAAAACATGGCAAAGGGGAAGAAATGAAAGGACCTCATCCTTGTCAAACATGGGATTGTCGGTGGTGATGGCTTGGCCCATCCACATGAGATTGCGGTGAGTCAGCATGGCGCCTTTGGGCGGCCCGGTGGTGCCGGACGTGTAAATCAGCATGGAAATGTCTTCCGGCGCGATCTGATCGATGCAATCTTCAATCAGCCGGGGATTTTTTTCAAGGGCGCGGCTTCCTGCTGCCAGCAATTCATCGAAGCTGATCACCATGGGATCATTAAAATTCCGAAGGCCTTCCAGATCCCAGACGATCATCTTTTTCAAATGAGATGCGCTGTCCCTGAACATCAACCATTTGTCGAGCTGCTCCTCATTTTCGACAAAGAAAAATTTGGATTCGGAATTTTGAACGATGTAGGCTACCTGCTCCCAGGCATTGGTGGCATAAACACCGGCGGTTATACCGCCGGCGCACTGGATGCCCATATCGATGAAGACCCATTCCGAGCAGTTGTCACCGATGATCGAAACGCAGTCGCCCTTTTCGAGTCCCATGGAAATCAGGGCGGCGCCGACCTGGGCGGCCATCCGGTAATAGTCGTTCCAGCTGATATCGTGCCAGAGGCCGAATTCCTTTTTGCGCATGGCGGTGCGGTCGCCGTATTTTTGGACGGTGTCTTTAAAAACCCGAGGAACGACGGTTTCGAAGGTCACGGCATTATCTCCAGCGTTTCTTTCTTTTCCAGCGTTGATACCCTTTGGCGGACGCTTCCGAGCGGACACCCATATAAAATTCCTTAACGTCCTTGTCATCTATGAGTTCCCGGGCGCTTCCTTTCATGACAAAGCGGCCGTTTTCCAGAATGAGTCCAAAATCGGAAATGGACAATGCCATGCGGGCGTTCTGCTCCACCAGCAGAATGGTAACGCCTTCATTCCTGATGGCGGTGATGATACGAAATATTTCTTTAACCAGAATGGGTGACAGGCCCAGAGAGGGTTCGTCCAGAAAAAGAAGTTTGGGGCGGCTCATCAGGGCGCGGCCGATGGCCAGCATCTGCTGCTCGCCGCCCGAGAGGGTTCCGGCCCATTGATGCTGTCTTTCCATAAAGATAGGAAAATAGCGGTACACCCGCGCGATGTCTTCTTTTATTTCCGTCCGGTTTTTGCGGGTATAGGCGCCCATCATCAGATTTTCTCTGACGGTGAGCTCTTCAAATACCTCGCGCCCCTCGGGAACATAGGAAATACCCAGCCGGACGATTTCTTCCGTATCTTTAGCATCGATGCGGTTGCCCATAAACTCGATGGTTCCTTTGTCCGGCTGGTCTTCCAGCAGTCCCATGACGGTTTTTAAAATGGTGGATTTGCCGGCGCCGTTGTTTCCCAGAATGGTGGTAATGGTCCCTTCGGCTACCGTCAGGGAGACGCCGCGGATTGCGTAAATCAAATCATAGTAGGTCTCTATATTTTTAATTTCAAGCAGTGCGCTCAAGCTCTTCTTCTCCCAGATACGCCTTGAGGACCTCCGGATGCTGCTGCACGGATTGAGGCGGTCCTTCCGCTATCTTGCTGCCGAAATTTAAAACGACGATCCGATCGGAAATGTCCATGACCATGTTCATGTCATGCTCGATCAGCAGAATGGTGACACCCAGTTCATCCTGAATATCTTTGACCCAGAAGATCATGTCCTGCTTTTCCTCCGAATTCATGCCGGCGCAGGGCTCGTCCAGCAATAGCAGCTCCGGCTCCAGGGCCAGGGCTCTGGCCAGTTCAATCTGCTTCTGGGTGCCGTAAGGAAGCCCTCCCACCAGCTTGCTTCGAACGGACTGGAGATCCAGCAGATCTATGATTTCTTCAACCTTGCGTCGGTGTAGAATCTCTTCGCGACCGGCAAAGGAGCGCCGGCCCCACATCAAGGCGCCCCGAATGAGGCCGGTTTTGATGTAGATGTGGCGTCCCAGCATGATATTTTCCATTGTATTCAAGTGGCTGAAAAGCTCGATGTTTTGAAAGGTGCGGGCAATCTTCATCCGGGCGATTCTATCCGGCTTGCGGCCCTGGATGGATTGTCCCTTAAAGCGGATCTGCCCCTTGTCCGGGCGGTAGATGCCGTTGATACAGTTAAACAGGGTGGTCTTGCCGGCGCCGTTGGGGCCGATGATGGCAAGTATTTCACCCTGCGCTGCCTTAAAGGATATATCGTCCAGGGCCATCAGGCCGCCGAATGAAATCGTGAGGTTTTCAACGCTGAAAAAATCCATAGATGTTCACAATCCATAGCAATTCTGTTGGGGTTTAGAGATCAGGGAAAAGTGACGAGTAACGAGTAACAAGGATCAGACGCCCAGTTTTTTCTCGTCACTCGTCACTATTCACTTTATAAATTTGATAGACCTTCAGCCTTCAGTCTATCCACCTTCAGCCTAATTACCTTTTCCTGGCCCCTGATCCCCGACACCTGACCCCTGTTATTTAATTTCCATCCAGTCGGTGAGTTTCTTGCCCTTTCCGTCCGGTTCGCATTGAACCAGGTATACTTCCTTCATGCCTTGCCGGGACATGGGATCGTTGGGATCAAAGGGTTTGTAGCTGATGCTCCCGCCGATCCCTTTAAAATTTTTAATTCCTTCCATCTTTTGTACCAGCTTCTCCCGCGTAAGATCCCGGCCGACACGCTTGATACCTTCCACCAGCGGTTCGGCAAAGAGGATCCCGGCATAGTAGAAAAGTCCCCAGCGTTCGTCTTTGGCGGCATATTTTTCAAAAGCTTCTTTTTTATATTTCTGCAGCAGCGGATCGGTTGAATCCGGCAATTCGCCGAATGTGGCCGCAATGACACCGGACCACAGGCCTTTACTGATATGGATCATGAGGGGAAAATCCGAACAGGTGCTGGTGCTCATAAATTGCGGCTTAAACTGCATGGCGGCGCTGGTTCCGACGAGCCGAACCGCATGACTGACGCTGGTCCATAAAAGAACCACATCGGCGTCGGACTTTTTCAGCTCCATGACATGGGGTTTTACGTCCGTATCGGTTATTTCCACCGGAACACTGGCCACCAGTTTCAGCCCCAGGCGGGCTAATTCTTCCGTGGCCCCCTGCAATCCATTTTTGCCGTAATCGTCGTTCTGATAGGCTATGGCGATCCGTTTTTTGCTCAGATTATTGACGGCATAGCG
>JAQBHK010000486.1:0-8353 GCA_032127815.1 Desulfobacterales bacterium | reverse complement strand
CGGGGTAGGGGGTTAACTATGAAATACGAAAACATAATCTTTCAAGTCAAAGACGGAATTGCCACGATTACGTTCAACCGGCCGGAAACCTTGAATGCACTAAATGGTGATATTCTGAAAGAATTGTCACAAGCGCTGGATGAAATTGCACAAGACGAGAATATCAGGGCTCTGATCCTTACCGGGGCCGGCGAGAAGGCATTTGTAGCCGGGGCGGATATCAAAGAGCTCGCTGCCTTTAACGTCCTCGAAGCCAAACATTTTTCCGAGGCGGGGCATGCATTGATGCATAAACTCCAGATGTTGCCGATACCGGTTATCGCTGCTGTTAACGGTTTTGCTCTCGGCGGCGGCAACGAGATAGCCCTGGCGTGTGATTTTATCTACGCTTCTGAAAATGCCATGTTCGGCCTTCCGGAAATCAATCTCGGAATTATTCCCGGATTTGGCGGCACCCAGAGACTTCCGAGATTGATCGGCAAGAATAGGGCCAAAGAAATGATATTTACCGGCAAGATGATTACAGCCATAGAAGCCCATACCATAGGGATGGTCAACAAAGTCTGTTCCCCGGAGCAGCTCATGGATGAAGTTATCCGGACTGCTCAAACCATGGCCTCAAAAGGGAAAGTCACTCTGCAGGCGGCAAAACAGGCCGTCAACAACGGTATGAACGTCGATCTTGGTACCGGATGCAGCATTGAAACCGATGCTTTTTCACTCTGCATGGCAAGTCCCGACGCCCGGGAAGGCACTGCCGCGTTCTTGGAAAAACGCAAGCCTGATTTCAAGGGGAGTTTAAAAGGCTAAATCTTTTTCTTGAAAAAATTAGCGTCATATGATTCAGAAGCATAACATAAAATAGTGTTAGGGGTGCAAATTTAATTTTAAATGTTAGCAGTTCAAAACGTTTGATTCTGCTCAGACTGAAAATGCCTCAAAGGAGTATTGCAATGATTCTCGACATAGGATTTGAGACCATGCCAAGAGAAGATCTGGAGAAAATTATCTTGCGCAGACTCAAAACGACTATTGACCGTATATATGCAAATGTACCCTTTTACCGCCGGAAACTCGAAGAAAACAACATCACTCCGAATGACATCAGATCCCTTGAAGATTTAAAACGAATACCGTTTACAACCAAAGAGGATTTGCGCGATAATTATCCTTACGGAATGTTTGCCGTTCCCATGGACAACGTTGTTCGTATTCATGCTTCGTCCGGAACCACCGGTCAACCGACTGTAGTCGGTTATACCGCCAGAGACGTGAATACATGGGCTGAGCTTATGGCGCGGTCACTTGCCGCCGGTGGAGCTACACGCGGTGACATCATTCACAATGCATACGGCTATGGGCTCTTTACGGGCGGGCTGGGTGTCCATTATGGAGCAGAAAAACTGGGCGCTTCCGTGATCCCGGTTTCGGGCGGCAACACCAAGAGGCAGATAGTTATAATGAGAGATTTTGGCCCTACCATACTGACGGCAACGCCCTCATACGCACTTCATCTGGCGGAAGTCGCCGATGAAATGGGTGTATCTTTTGCAGATTTAAAATTTAAATTCGGTATATTCGGGGCCGAACCCTGGTCGGAAAACATGCGTGAAGATATCGAAAGGAAGCTGCATTTAACCGCCGTTGATATTTACGGCTTGAGCGAAGTAATCGGACCGGGAGTGGCCATCGAATGTTATGAAGCCAAAAAGGGCCTGCATATCTTTGAAGATCACTTTATACCCGAGATCATTGATCCGGCTACCGGAGAAGTTCTTGCATATGGTGAGACGGGGGAGCTTGTTTTTACTTCCATAACCAAGGAAGCCTTTCCTGTTATCCGCTACCGCACGCGTGACATAACTTCATTAAATCCGGAGCCGTGTATCTGCGGCCGGACGCATATCCGCATGAACAGGGTCAGCGGCCGTACGGACGATATGCTCATTATTCGCGGTGTCAACGTGTTTCCGTCACAGATTGAAAGTGTTCTGATGGAAATGGATGATGTTGAACCTCACTATCAGCTTTTGGTTGAGCGGGAGGGCAAGCTGGATGTTCTCACTGTTTTGGTGGAAGTCGGAGAACAAATATTTTCGGATGAAGTCAAGCATTTGCAGGATCTGGAACGAAAAATATCAAAGAACATAAAAGACTATCTTGGTGTTTCCGCCAAGGTGAAACTCGTGGAGCCCAAGGCCATTGCCCGCAGCGAGGGCAAAGCCATACGGGTTATTGATAAGCGCGAGAAGTAAATCTGGATACAAGATACATACTGTTACCCAAAATTTAATTTTCAATCGTCAATTATAAGGAGGCAGGTATGCGAGCTGTACAGATTTCAGTCTTTTTGGAAAACAAGGAGGGGCGTCTGGCTGAAGTTACAGGCATTCTTGCTGAAGCCGATGTGAATATCAGGGCCCTGGCCCTGGCTGACACATCAGATTTCGGTGTGCTGCGTCTGATCGTAGATAACAATCTAAAAGCCGTTACAGCGCTTAAAAACCGGGGATTTACCACCGGTCAGACCGATGTGGTCGCCGTCGAAGTGGAAGACAGGCCCGGAGGGTTGCATCGAATACTGGATATTTTGAACAAAGCCGGCGTTAATGTGGAATATATGTATGCCTTTGTTCAACAGAGCGGCAACAATGCGGTCATGATCTTCAGATTCGATAATATTGATGAGGCCGTCAACATACTCCAAAAAAACAACTTAACGGTGATTAACGGAAGCAAAGTTTATACCCTGTAATCCGGGTGAGACTGTTTGCCCGAATATTTTATGAAAAATTTCAATGAAAGCTAGATTCGTGTCCATCCAGAAATGAGGATTTTTGTTCAAGATTAAGGCATGCGAAAAAAATAATCGCAGGCATATAGTTGATATTCCGAGGATTGGTTTTTGAGCATAACGCAGAGATTGGGCAAAAAGACCATTTATGGATAGGCACTAGACTATTCGTTAATTGATGACCTCGGACGAATCAAGCTCATGAAATATCCGGGCCGGAACAGGCTGAAACAGGAAGATCTCCGGTTTCAGCTTAGGTTTCAAATGAAATCCATTTGGCCCTGATTTCCGTTTTCAGATTTTAGGCATACCAGGTAGATTGTTTCTTTTGAACGGCCTGGAGTAGCACTCACAGTGGCGCAAATTATGAATTTTATAAATGGTGCAGTTAAAAAAGGAGGAACACAGATGAGGTTAAGAAGAATTGCTATTTTCACCACAGTTTGCCTATTTGGATTAGGATTTTTGGCCAGCCCGGCACTTGCCTTTAAGATCGGAGCTATTTTTTCCGTCACGGGTCGAACCTCTTTTCTGGGAGACCCTGAGAAGAAGACGGCTGAAATGCTGGTTGAAAAGATCAACAAGGCCGGCGGTATAAACGGAGAAAAACTGGAACTTATTGTTTATGACAGCGAAGGGGATGCCACCAAGGCCAATCTTTTCGTTAAAAAACTGATTACCCAGGATAAAGTTTGTGCGGTGATCGGCCCCTCCTTGAGCGGGACATCCATGGCGGTTGTTCCGTTGGCGGAAAAATACAAAACGCCGCTTATTTCCTGTGCTGCCAGTTATAAAATCGTCTGGGATTCAGATAAAGAACAGGTGCGTAAATGGGTTTTCAAAACACCCCAGACGGATACCATGGCGGCCGAGGCCATTTATAACAGCTTAAGGAAAAAAGGGATTAGCAAGATTGCCGTCATTAGTGGTACCTCGGGATTTGGTGCCAGTGGCCGTTCCGAACTGCTCAGGCTAGCTTCCACATATGGGATGACCATTGTTGCTGATGAGAAATACGGACCCAAGGATACCGACATGACAGCTCAGCTGACCAAGATCAAAGGGCTGGCGCCCCAGGCCATCGTCAACTGGTCGGTCGGCCCAACCCAGGTGGTAGTGCTGCGGAATTGGATAGACCTGGGCATGGCAAACATCACCTTCTATCAGAGCCATGGTTTCGGCAGCCGCAAAAACATCGAATTGGCCGCAGGGGCGGCTGAAGGCGTTTTCTGCCCACTGGGCGCGGTCAACGTTGCCGAGCTTCTACCGGCAGACCATCCCCAAAAGGCTGTAACCATGCAATATATGCAAGACTATCAAGCCAAGTACAATGAAGCCCTGAGTTCTTTTGGAGGGCATGCCTGGGACGCCATTTACTTGTTGGCAGACGCCCTTAAAGCCGTTGGCTGCGACAAGGCTGCTATCCGTGATCATCTTGAAAAAACCAAAGGGTTTGTCGGCCAGCACGGTGTCTTTAACTATTCGCCGGACGACCATATAGGTTTGGACAAGACTTCATTTCAAATGGTTGTGGTCAAAAATGGCGACTGGGCCCTGGCTGATTAAAACTGATCATATGGACACTAAACATGTAGTCTAAGCTTTATGTTGCCAAAGAGGGTGGTGTTTTCACACCACCCTCATTTTTTATTATAACCGGAATATTAAATGGAAATGATCACGCCCGCCGGCCAGCTTTTTCAATACTTTATCACCGGCATCACTGTGGGCAGTATTTACGCCATGGTGGCCGTCGGTTTTAATATCATCTATAATGTGACCGAGATCATCAACTTTGCCCAGGGCGAGTTTGTGATGCTGGGGGGGTTGACTATGATCTCGTTTCATGTTGGTCTGGGATTACCCCTGATTGCGGCCTTTCCGGCGACTATAATCATAGTTACCCTGGTGGGAATGCTCTTGGACCGAATGGCCATCAGCCCCATCCGTCAGCCCACGGTTTTGAGCCTGATTATCGCAACGATTGCGGCTTCCATCCTGCTCAAGGGTACGGCCATGTTTATTTGGGGTAAAGACCCGTACGATCTCCCTGCCTTTTCCGGGCGTAATCCCATCAATTTTTTCGGGGCTGTTATCCAGCCCCAGTATTTCTGGGTCATCGGCTTTTTGATTATCACCGTTATCGTCCTGACGCTATTTTTTGAAAAAACTATTCTTGGAAAAGCCATGAGTGCCTGTGCCGACAACCCTGATGCCGCCAGCCTGGTGGGCATCAATGTCAAACAGATGATTTTGCTCTCTTTTGCACTTTCCGCCGCCATCGGGGCTGTGGCGGGTATCGTCGTGACTCCCATATCCCTGATGGAATACGACCGCGGGGCCATGCTGGCGGTAAAGGGATTCGGCGCCGCCGTCTTGGGGGGTCTGGGGAGTTTTCCGGGCGCTGTTATCGGCGGGCTGATTCTGGGGGCCATCGAATCCTTGGGGGCCGGACTGATTTCCTCCGGGTATAAGGACGCTTTCGCGTTAATTGTGCTTATGTTCGTTCTGTTTTATAAGCCCAGCGGGATCTTTGGTGATATAGAGGTCAGCAGGATCAAAAGGTTTTAGGCATGTTAAAAATAGGCAAACTCCCCATCTTCACTTTTGCTTTTTTAATTGTCATCTTTCCATGGGTTGCCAGCCAAATTTCCGGCATAGAACACTACACCGATATCATGATATTTGCCGGAATTTACAGCCTGATTACCATCGGCCTCAGTCTATTGATGGGCTATGCCGGTCAGATATCGGTGGGACATGCAGCTTTTTATGGTATCGGCGCCTATGTGTCCGGGATTTTGACCGCCCGCTACGGCTTGAATCCCTGGATATGCATGCTGGCCGGCGTATCAGTTACCGGTGCCGTTGCCCTGATAGTGGGTGCTCCTTGCCTAAAACTAAAAGGCCACTATCTTGCCATGGCAACCCTGGCATTCGGGATAATTATTTTTATCATTTTCAATGAAGAGACTGCGTGGACCGGTGGCCCGGACGGCATGTCCGGCATTCCGGGCCTGAGCATCTTTGGGTTTGAGTTTGATTCTGTTGAAAAGTACTTTTACCTTGTCTGGGGTTTTGTTTTTGCCGCATTTATCTTCAGCGTTAATATAATCCAGTCCGGTGCGGGACGTGCCTTAAGGGCGATTCATTCCAGTGAGACGGCCGCCAATGCCATGGGAGTTAATGTCTCCGGCTACAAAATATTGGTTTTTGTCTACTCGGCGGTGCTGGCATCATTGGCCGGCAGTCTTTATGCTCATTATCTTAATTTCATCAATCCAGCTACATTTGACCTTTTCTTTTCCATCAAGCTTTTAATCATGATCGCTCTGGGCGGGATGCATAGTCTCTGGGGTGCCGTTATTGGAGCCGGCATTATCACCTTTTTGAATTATGAGTGGCTGCATTATTTTGAAGAGTTTGAGGTTATTGTCTATGGTGCCATACTGCTCGTGGTCGTTATTTTTTTGCCGGATGGACTGGCGGGTATTCCGGATATGCTGAAAAAACGGTTCGGGAAACATTAGCCCCATGAATGATATCAGCAATGAAAATATTCTGGAAGTGGACAAGGTGGTCAAGGCGTTTGGCGGGTTGATGGCACTCTTTAAACCCGATTTTTCAGTGAAAAAGGGCATCATCAAGGCTATTATCGGACCTAACGGAGCCGGCAAAACCACGCTGTTCAACGTCATTACCGGCTTTTATGCTCCAACCGCGGGAACGGTCAGGTTTAAGGGGCAACCGATCAGCAGTCTTAAAACTCACGAGATTGCAGACAGAGGTATTTCCAGAACTTTTCAAACGATTGAGCTGTTTGGTAATATGTCGGTTCTTGAAAATGTTATGCTGGGCTGCCATACCCGGGTGCGGGCGTCTTTTATGGCTGCTGGGTTTTGCTTGCCGGGGGCCCGACGAAAAGAAAAAGAGATTCAGGAAAGAGCCATGAAAATCTTGAGGTTCATCGGCCTGGCCGACAAGTGTAATGATCCGGCCGGCAGCCTGCCGCTGGGTGAGCAGAAGATCTTAGAGATCGGGCGGGCGCTTGCCAGTGAACCGGAACTGGTCTGCCTGGACGAGCCCGCAGCCGGGCTCAACGAGACTGAAACCCACGTGGCATCTTCGCTGATCAAGGCTATTAATGCCAAAGGGGTAACGGTTTTACTGGTGGAACATGATATGAAGGTGGTCATGAATGTCTCGGATGAGATCGTGGTTCTGAATTACGGCCAAAAAATTGCAGAAGGAGCGCCGCAAGAGATCCGCAATAATCCCAAGGTCATTGAGGCCTATTTAGGCGGAGGAACCTAACCCGGATAAACCGGAAATAACAAATCACAAGCATCAAATTCCAAATACTAAAGAACTCAACTATTTTAATTTTTCCAGTATTGATAAAAATATCTTTTTCAATTCGTTTGGCCTTCTTCGCGATTATAAGGTTTGGAATTTTGAATTTCGGTTATTGTAATTTGTTTGTTTTTTGTAATTTGTTATTTGGAATTTCCAATAGCTCAATTACTCCATGAATGGATACGAAAAAGTTTTGCCAGTAAAAACACAAAATTTACAATTAGGGAACTAATATGCTTAGCATCGAGGGACTCAGGACCTCTTACGGTAGTATTCGGGTTATTAAAGGTGTTTCGATTCAAATACCCAAAGGAAAAGTAGTTTCCATCATCGGCGCCAACGGTGCCGGCAAATCGACCTTGCTAAAAAACATATCCGGTCTTGTTAAAGCACAGGAGGGTCGTATTATATACAAAGGGAAGGATATTGCCGGCATGCCGGCCCACCGGATCGTGGGACTGGGGATCTCCCAGGTACCGGAAGGCAGACAACTATTTGCCCATCTGACGGTTTTGGATAATATCCGCCTGGGGGCTTATCACTATTTTAAACGCAGCAACCGCGATGAGATCAATGGTAGAATCGAGCATGTTTATCAGATTTTCCCCATTTTGGAAAAGCGTTCCAAACAGATTGCCGGCACGCTTTCCGGTGGTGAGCAGCAGATGCTGGCCATTGCCCGTGCCCTGATGGGCCGGCCTGAACTGCTTCTGTTAGACGAGCCTTCCATGGGGATCGCCCCCTTGATAATACGTGAAATATTTAATGTAATTAGCAAATTGAACGCGTCCGGAACCACAGTGCTGCTTGTGGAACAGAACGCTAAGGCTGCCCTCAAAGTTGCTAACCATTGCTACGTACTGGAAAGGGGTGAAGTTGTCCTCGAGGGTTTGGCCGCCGAGCTTCTGGACAATCCCAAGGTAAAAGAGGTTTATCTGGGAGGATAAAATCGCTTTGCGATTTCATTTGCAGTTTAAAGAGTGCAACATTGTCACCGATTTACTCCGGTCCTGTCATTTCCTTGAAGGGCGGTATGAATACCACTATGTCGATGTGGCCTGATATTTGGGATGGTGTGGTGCTTTGATATATCATGAGAAGCCGCGGAAGCCATTCCAAATATCGGGCCACGGGCAGCGCTTTCGTATCCGATCGGCATATCGCCCTTCAAGAAAACAACAGGACCTCCGTAATGCAGTGATC
>JAQBHK010000485.1:0-4253 GCA_032127815.1 Desulfobacterales bacterium | reverse complement strand
CTTGCCGAAAAAGGGTTTGCAACTATTTGCGCACCCGTTGCCGAGTGGATTCTTTATACCGACTATCTGGTGGAGAAAGGGCTTGCCGATTATAAGATGTCAAAACGGGAAAAGCTGGAGTTTTTACTGAGAAAAAAGTTTATGCAGCGGTACGAAAAGAGGCTTAAGTCCATAATTTCCCGCTCAGGGCTGGTTCATGCCGAACCACTCAATATTAATACAATAATCGCAAACGCTGCGCCTTATATTTCACCAATGATGACCGGTGAAGCCATTCTGACGGTAGGAAGTGCTCTTACCGAGGTAGCGTCGCACTCCTGTGGAGTAATTGCCATCGGCCCTTTCGGATGCATGCCCAATCGTGTTTCAGAAGCCATCCTGAACGAAACCATGAACTGTGAAGCCAAGCTGGCTTTAGATCCCAAGAATAAACAGCTTCGATCCGCTCTCAAAAATGTTGATGATTTGCCCTTTTTAGCAATCGAAAGTGACGGCTCACCCTTTCCCCAGCTCATTAATGCTAAATTGGAAAGCTTCTGTTTGCGGGCCGAACGGCTGCATCACAGCATGCTGGCAGCCGGCATTACCGGCAGGGCAAATTAAGTTAAAAAAACTATTTGCTTAAGTTTCATGCCTAATAGCCGAATAAAATCGTAATACGGTTTTATGAAACGCGGCTAAGCCGCTCAAGTTTTCTTGATCCAAAAATATCTTGACAGCGCATGAGGGATTGCATATAAATATCACCTTCGTAATCTTGGGTCTTCGGATGATTGGAGAATGATTAATTTTTTTACCTTGCTGATTTATGTGCATAAACCTATGAGATTGCTATGGTTTCGTCAGTCTCACTTAAAGGAGGATTCAACACAATGAACGAATTGCTGGCTCCGGGCGGCAGTCTTGAAATGGTGGAGGCTGTCTTTGCCAGTGGCGCTGATGCAGTTTATGTAGGTGCGAAAGGTTTCAGTCGCAGAAAATGCGCCTGGGAACTGGAAGACAGCGGCATCAACGAAGCGGTGCGCATTGCAAGCGACCATGGGGGTAAAATCCGCGTGGCCGTAAATGCTGAGGTTCCGGAAAAGCACTTTATGCGGGTGTTGAACAAGGCCTCAAAATGGGCACAGTGGGGTGTTGAAGGAATTATTATAAAGACTCCCGGTCTCATGCGGCTTATTCGCCGCAATTATCCGGAATTGATCATTCATGCCAGTGTGGGTTGTAATATCCAAACTCGAGAAGATATGGCATATTACCTCGACGCAGGTGCCACCCAGATTGTGGCCAGCACCGAAATCGACACTGTGGAAAAATTGCAAGCGTTCAAAAAGGCTGCGGACGAAGTCGGTGTTCTTGCCGAAATACTGATCCATGGCAATCGCTGTATAGGCGGCGTGGGCAACTGCCTGTTTCATGAACTTACCAGCGACTCTTATGTGAAGAAAGTCTACCAAGATGAGGAGGGCCATGAGATCGTTGAATATGAGGGGTGGCCGGACCGCAGCGGCAGCTGCTTTCGTATCTGCCTGCTCACAGAGGCACAACGCGAAAAATTGATGCGCCGCAAAGGCAAGAGCGCTGAAGAGATCATAAGCGTTAACGATACAATTCGCCGCCGTCCCAATGTCGCCTTTGCCATCAGAAACGAGGAGTTTAAGCATTACGTTGATTTGGGTCTGCACACCCTAAAAGTTCAGGGCCGTGAGTACCCTGTGGCACTTATTTCCCGGATGATCCATGCCTACCGCACTCTCATTGACGCACACCTTGCAGGGCAACAATCCGCTGACCCCGAACTGGTTGCCGTAAATGAAGAAATTCGACTGCTGGTGCAGGACCGCGACCGGGCCCGGATGGAAAAGACACGGGAACTGCATCAACAAATCAAGGGAATATAGGCAATTAATGATCAATTTTACGCTTTTCGTGGCAAAAAATTCTAAACGTTACAATTTTTTTATCACAAACAATTGAATATTTACGTAATCCCCTCAATTTTTTCTAAAAGATCATAACAATGGAACAAAGCGACTTCCTTAAATAGTCAACAGTCAATCTTCAGTTGTCAATCCTGCTTTGTTTCGGTTTATCCGGGCGAGAATCTTTAGCTCCTATATATATTGAGGTAAAAGACATGACCAGAGTATACGTGGTGCGCCATGGTCAGACAGCCTGGAACCTGGAGGAAGTCTTTCGCGGACGTGCAGATATTCCTCTTGATGAAACCGGAAAACAAGAAGTCCATTTGGCCGGTGAGGCTCTTCAGAACGAAAGCGTGCATGCCGTTTACAGCAGCCCCCTGTCCCGTTCTATGGAAACAGCCGAAAATATAGCTAAATTTCATGACATCGCCGTTACTCCTTTGGAAGCAATTATTGACATCAGTTACGGCGAATGGGAAGGAGTGAGCTTAAAGGAAATTGCAGCAAAATATCCGGATCTATACTCGCTCTGGCTTCGAGAGCCCCACAAAGTCCGCTTCCCCCGTGGAGAGACTCTGGAGGAGGTGCGCGCGCGAACCATGGAAGCTGTTGAGAATCTGGTGGCAAAACACCTGAATGAGACTATCGTTCTGGTGGCCCACCGGGCGCCGAACAAGGTGATCTGCTGTGCCCTGCTGGGGCTGGACAACAGCCACTTCTGGCGCATTCAACAGGATACCGCCGGCACCAACCTTTTTTTTTATAAAAACGAGCAGTGGATTGTCTCGTTTCTGAATGATACATCCTATCTAAAAGTTCTCGGGAAAACGCCCCTGTCCGATTTTTAGCCAAACAATAATTCAGAATAAGCCAATTTTTCTTCTTTAATTGCAAATTCTGTGCTATTTCTGTCAGCAAAACTAAAATCAATCACAAAAATACGAAAGAGGGGAAGCACGAAATCTAATCTTTTTTTCGTGTTTTCGAATTTTCGTGCTTTCGTGATGAAGATCTCTTTTGGGGCTCGTGCTAGCCCAGACCAGGAGAATTTCATGAAAAAAACCGGTGTGTTTTACCATCCCAGCTTCAGCCGCAGGAGTTATCTTACCCGGGGTGCCCGGCTGGAGGATTTCCCCGGGGCCATAGAGCATATCCTGGCCCGCGATAACGTTACCATGTATGAATCACCGCCGATTGAGGAAGAATGGATCCTGAAAGTTCACACTCCGGAGCTTATCCGGGGGGTGGAGGCGGACACGCTCTGTTCAACCGCCTGGCATTCTGCCGGCGGAGTCGTTTTGGCCGGAGAGAAGGTCTGCACCGGTGAAATCGATAATGCTTTTGCTCTCATTGGCGCCGGCGGCCATCATTCCGGCCGAAACTACTTTGGCGGTTATTGCTGTTTTAACGACGTGGTCATAACAATCGCCTATCTGCGTGAAATTCACAACATCCGGCGTTTTGCCATCCTGGATACGGATGCCCATCATGGCGACGGCACGCGCGACCTGCTTTACAGCGACCCTGACGTACTGCACGTCTGCTTTTGCGGCATGGATTCTGTTTCAGATGATGGAACCAAGGTTGACGTTGCAGCGCCCGGTGGTTTCTGGGCTAGCCGTGGCAGTAACGCAAAGGACGCAGACGAGCAGTACGCCGAAAAGGTGAAAAGCGAATTTTACCAACGTGTTGCAGATTTTGAGCCTGATCTGATTTTCTGGTACTTCGGTTTTGACACCCACAAAGGGGACTACGGCAGTCTGGGGCTGAGCGGTCGCTGCTATCAAAAGATTGCCCGTTTCATGCTGCAAACCGCCGAGGAAGTGACCGGTGGTCGCCTGGAAGTGGTTCTGGCAGGTGGCTCAAGAACCGATATCGCCACCAATGTGATACCCCCGATTATAGAGATCCTCTCCGATTGGGAATAATGGAGTACCGGAGTACTGGAGCCCTGGAGCCCTGAGGTCTCAGAAATTCCAAATCACAAATTGCAAATATTTTACCCTGTTAAATAATGCTTCGCATTAAATCTACGATTTATTTAACAGGGCAGGCAAATAACAATGACCGAAAGGGGAAATCCCAAATAACAAAATACAAATAACAAATAAATTCCAATGACCGAAAAACCAAATAACAAACAAAAGAATAAAAAAATGGTTTTAGCCCTTGTTTGGAATTTGTGATTTTAGACACAACACTCCAAGGCAGAGCCAAACACCTCTGACCTGGCTCTCCGAGGCGTAGGCTCTACGAGCCGGAGGCCCAGAATATCAGGTTTTTCAGGACTAAATAAAATTTGCCGTAAGGGTTCAATTCCCCCCAACTGGG
>JAQBHK010000484.1:0-2778 GCA_032127815.1 Desulfobacterales bacterium | reverse complement strand
TCTCCCCGGCCGGCTTTAATGACACATTTAAAACTGTTTACAACACTGTCAAAAAGACAGTGCAAGGGTCGGATGAAGCGCCTGAACCGGAGGATGAGACAGATGCGTAATTTACCCTAATTGTAAAAGTTGTGATGTTTTAAATAAAAAAAATGCCGCCAAAATCGGGGCCGCAATCAATGAGCGGCCTAAAGTCATTGGGGCAAAAACATTAGCCTTCAAGCGAGCCGACTTCGCCATAGTAGCTTTAGCTACGACGGCTGAAAGCACTCCTCGAACGCAGTGCTCCTCGAGCGAAGCGCTCAGCTTGTCCGGATTAAGCTATTGCATTTCACCCCAATTCTTCCCGCTTTTAACATTCACCTTAAGCGGTACTTTGAGGGTCCAGATTCCTTCCATGGTCTCTTTTACAAGGCTGATCAAAATTTCAAGCTCTGCCGGTGGAACTTCAAAGACAATCTCATCGTGCACTGAAAGCAGCATGGCAGCTTTCAGACCTTTTTCCTTTAAGCGAGTCTCCGTTTTTATCATGGCAAGTTTGATAAGGTCCGCGGCCGTCCCCTGTATCGGCGTGTTGATGGCAGTACGTTCGGCAAACTCGCGGATGGCTTTATTGGAACTGTTGATGTCCGGCAAAAGCCTGATACGGCCAAGCAGTGTGCTGGTTTTTTTGGTCTTTCTGGCAGTTTTGACGGTTTGCTCCATAAAATGTTTAACACCTTTGTATCTGGCAAAGTAGTTGTCGATATAAGTTTTTGCCATTTTCCGGCTGATTTCAAGTTCTTTGGAGAGGCCATAAGGGCTCATGCCGTAAACGATGCCAAAGTTGATTACCTTGGCCTGCTGCCGCAGATCGCGTGTAATCAACAACGGAGACATCTGAAATACTTCTGCGGCAGTACGGCTATGGATGTCTTCGTCATCATTGAAGGCCTTTATCAAGATTTCATCATCGGCATAATGCGCTAGGATACGCAATTCTATCTGAGAATAATCGGCGGCAACCAGCAGACATCCTTCTTTCGGTATAAAGGCCTTACGAATTTCCATGCCTTCAGCGGTGCGGATCGGAATGTTTTGAAGATTCGGGTCTGAACTGCTCAATCGACCGGTAGCGGTAACCGTCTGGTTGAAGGATGTATGGATGCGTCCGGTTTCCGCATGCATCAAATCCAGCAGGGCGTCCGTGTACGTTGATTTTAATTTGGCCAGTGTTCGATGTCTTAAAATCAACCCGGGCAGCTCGTGGTAGTCTGCAAGCACTGTCAAGACGTTAACATCTGTGGAATAGCCTGTTTTTTTTGTTGTTTTTTTCTGAACCGGCAGTTTCAGTTTTTCAAAAAGAATGTGTCCAAGCTGCTGGGATGACTTTATGTTGAATGTTTGTCCCGCCATTGAATATATCATGTCTTCAAGCTTATCAAGCTGATGTTCAAACGATTTTGAAAGCTCTTGCAGCCTCTCCTTGTGCACACATATACCTGTCATTTCCATTGCCATCAAAACAGGCACAAGGGGCATTTCCACTTTTTGCATAAGTTCCGTCAGTTCTAATTCTTCCAGCAATGATTCAAGAATCTTAAACGCTTTTAAGGTAATGTCCGCATCCTCGCAGGCATAGGGAACGGCTTGCTCCAGAGGCACCTGGGCAAAACTGATGGCCTTTTGGCCTTTGCCGGTTACATCCTGGTAGGAGATGGTCTTGTAATCTAAAAAATCGAGAGCAATCTGATCAAGGTTATGGGCTCGTTTTGAAGGATTAATCAGATAGGATGCCAGCATGGTATCAAAGACAACGCCGGCGAGGTTGATGCCATAGCGCTTGAGAACTATCCAGTCATATTTGATATTCTGGCCGATTTTTTTGATATTCGCGTTTTCCAGTACCGGTTTCAGACGATTTAACACATCCGTGAGCTCAAGCTGCGGGGGGGCTTTATGATATTCGTGGGCCAAAGGGATGTAAAAGGCTTCATCAGGTTTCACTGCAAACGACAGCCCTACAAGTGCCGCCTGCAGAGGGTTTTTGGATGTAGTTTCAGTGTCGACAGAGAGTATGCCGGCGGATTCAAGCAGGGCGACCAGATCAATAAGCATATCGATATCCAGCACCGCCTGGTACTGTTTTTGGGAAAGATCCGTCTGCTTTGCAAGAGCGTGCTGCAATTGCCTGAATTCCAGGTTTTTAAAAAGTTCGGCCAGCCGGGTATTGTCCGGGGCTTTGTATAGAAAAGTTTCAGGATCAAACGATATCGGCACTTTGGTGTCTATTGTAACCAGATCCCTGCTCAGGTACGCTTGTTTTTCGTGTTGGACGAGGTTGGCATGTTGTTTCTTTTTGGTAATCGTATCAATCTGTGCATACAACTGCTGTATGCTCCCGAAGGTTTTGATCAAGTCAAGGGCAGTTTTCGGCCCGATTCCTGGTACACCGGGGATATTATCGGCTGAATCACCGGCAAGTCCCATGACATCGATGATCTGATGCGGCTTGACTCCATAAGCCTCTCTGACGGCATCAAGATCCATGGTTTTATCCTTCATGGGATCCCAGACAATGGTTTTTTCCGATATTAGCTGCACGAAATCCTTGTCGCCCGTAACCATAACAACAAAGAATCCGGCTTGTTCAGCCCGGCGTCCAAAAGTGCCGATAAGGTCGTCCGCCTCATAACCCGGCATGTCAATGACCTTGATGTTGAACCCTTTGGTTACGTCCTTTATGTAGGGAATCTGAACCGACAAATCCTCCGGCATGGGAGGACGATTCGCTTTGTA
>JAQBHK010000483.1:0-25991 GCA_032127815.1 Desulfobacterales bacterium | reverse complement strand
CAAAGGGAATGTTTTCATCAGACAGCTCACGGCAGATAATCGTTCCGATGCGTCCATTGCCGCAGATGATATAGTGGTCATTTAATTTTGATATTTGCTTTTCCAACTTTCTCCTCCCTAATATACTTTGCAATTCCCCCTCGACTATGATTGTGGCCACTTGACCAAGCGTATAGGTTAATACGCTGATTCCTGAAACGATGATGATGACGGTAATGATGCGGCCGACCTGGGAAAGGGGTTTGACTTCAGAAAATCCCACCGAACTGATGGTAATGACAGTCATATAGAAAGCATCAAAAACCGGCATATCTTCAAAGACAGAATATCCGACGGTGCCCGCACAGATAACCGCAAACAGGAGTAAAAACGAAATTCGTAGTCTGGAGTGATCCATATTCGCTAAAGTATTCGTGGAAAAGGGTTATTATCAGAATCTAAGTATCGGACTTGCTCTTCATTTTTTGGACCTGTTCGTTGTAAAAGGCAATAACCTCCCTGCGGTTCAGCATTCCTATCAGAACACCATGATCATCATCCTTTACGACCGGCAGGCTGTCGATGTTTTTGATCGTAAACTTTTGAAATACGGAGTTCAGATCCTCAGACGGGGTGGTTCTGATAAGATCAAAAGTGGCAACATCCCTCATTACAACAAGGTTATCGATACCCTTTGAAAAGAGTATGCCCCTGATGTCCGTACTGGAAAAGATGCCGACCAGCCTGTTATTTGGATCTACTACCGGGAAATAGTGCTGTTTGGTTTCGCAAAAGAACTCCCTGAATTCCCGAAATGGCATGTTTTGGGGAATCAGCTTGACGTCTTTCACCAGGTGCATGAGATCCTGGATCCTGATAGCCTGCAAAATATCCACAAAAAAATCTCCGGCATGGGCCGGAGAATCGACCTTACTTTTGACCTGCCGTTCATAGATGGTCCATTTTTTACCGGTAAGGTAAGCGACGGAACAGACAAGCAGGCTCGGCAGCAGCAAATGATAGGAGTTGGTCATTTCACTGACAAATATGATGGTTGAAATCGGCGTGTTGGAAACAGCCGTGAAAAAGCCGGCCATACCAACGACCACAAACGCCCCGGGTTCGGTGACGACACCCGGTATGATCTGGTGAAATAGTTTTCCGACGACACCCCCCATAGCCCCGCCGATGACAATGGAAGGTCCGAACACGCCTCCGCTGCCTCCGGAGCCGATGGAAAACGAGGTGGTAAAGATTTTCCCAATGGCCAGAAAAAGCAAAAACGGTATGGTAAGCTCATTGTTGAGCGCCATCTGAGCGAAACCGTAGCCAAAAGCCAGTGTCTGGGGCAAAAAGAAACCGATGATGCCGGTACACAGTCCTCCCAGGGCCGGCTTTAAATAATTCGGCATATTCAGGGACTTGAACAGGCGTACAATGCCATAAAACGATTTAACGTACAAAATACCTGTTGCCACCAACACCAGGGCCAGCACGAGATACGGCCCCAATTCCAAAGGATTGCGGAAATGAAAATAAGGCGCTTCAAACAGCGATCCCCAGCCGAACACCAGGCAAAACAGACAATAAGCCACCACCGATGAAATTCCTGCCGGAATAATCACTTCGGACTCAAATTCAGGATCCCGGTAGAGTACCTCGGCAGCAAAGAGGGCACCCGCCAAAGGAGCCCTGAAGATACTGCCGACGCCGGCGCCGATTCCCGCCGCCATCATGATGCGCCGCTCACGGTCAGACAATTTCATCTTGGTTGCCAGAAATGATCCGAATCCGGCTCCGATCTGCGCGATGGGGCCTTCCCGCCCACCCGAACCACCGGTGGTGAGGGTAATGGCAGAGGCGATGATTTTAACAACCGGAACCCGGCTGCGTATAAAACCGCCTTTGTTGTGATAGGCATCGATGGCAGCATCCGTGCCGTGACCTTCGGCTTCAGGAGCATAACTATACACCAGCCACCCGCTCAAAATGCCGCCCAAAGCCGGAAGAATAAGCAGAATGTATCGATTAAACGGTGTTCCCGTCGATGGAAAAAGATGATGTTCACCGGCGGGAGAGGGCGGCCTGTACCCGGCCACAAGATCCATAAAATAATGCAATCCGGCTTGGCAAAGGTAATGGAAAACGATAGAACCCAAACCGGCGATAATCCCGATTAATACAAAGTTGACGGTCCATTTGCCGGCATGGGCGAAACTGACGGACCTTTCTGCAAAGGCAAAAGCTTCAAAGCTTTTTTTCAGTCGCGTGGATAGACTCATTTATCAAGCGCTTTCAGATCTTCAACGCCTTGCAGGACAATATCGAACAGCTCAGGAATCTCATTTTCTTCCAGGCACGAAAAAGCGACCCTAAGATCCGTTTTGCCCATTGAGATAAGCCCCACGCCGTATTTTTCAAGCAGGTGGAGTCGCAAGGGTTCAGCTTCAACGGATTTGAGTTTAATGCACATGAAATAACCGGAGTTAAAGGTGTAAACGTCCCAGGCACCTTAATATTTGGGATCCGCAAGTACTTCTTTGACACGTTGGGCTCTGTTTTTCAGAATCTTGAATTTTTCTTCTTTTTCAGCCTCATAGTTGTCTCCTTGCATAGATTTCAATACGATTGACTGGCTCAGATGGGATGCATTGGAAATAGAACCCCTGATGCTGCCGGCGGTCTTCTTCTCTAAGGCATCGTATACCGGCAAAGGATCACCTGCGATTTTACTTCCGTAAGTTATAAAACCGATTCTTAATCCCCAGGCAAAATTCTCCTTGGTGGCGCCATCCAGTTTAACGGCCAATAACCTGGAGTGCCGGTCACATAACCGCGCAAAAAGGGATTCTTTCAATACATTGTCTTCATAAAACAGGCCGAAGTAGGAATCGTCCAGAACCGCTATGACGTTGGTTCCAGCCTTGGCAGTCTTCACAAGAGTCTCGGCGATGCGACCGCCTTCTTCTGCGCTGACGGTATAACCGGTGGGGTTGTGCGGGAAATTCAGCAGGACAATAACTTTAGCATGTTTTTGCGCCTCAAGGGTGAGTTTCTTTTCAAAAGCCGCAAGGTTATATCCGCCGTCTTTGGCAAAGATTGGGAAATGACTGATGGTTATACCCTTTCTGACATTCAAAATCATGTTATAGTTGCCCCACATCATGTCCGGTGAAACGATGATATCTCCGGGGTCAGCCCAGATACCTGCAAACATGCTGATAGCGTGGGTAATGCCGCATGTAACTACCGGCAGGCTATATCTTTTATCTGTAAGCGATGGATTCTTTTTAACCAGATTATCCTGCCATATTTTTCTTAAAGCCGGAATTCCGAAAGAGGGTGCATAGGTTAAAGACGCTTCCGGCTGAATGCCGCAAATGGCATCCATTACAGAAGGAAAGTGCATGGTGCGTCCTTTCTCTGTGGCAATTCCTATGGTTGCATTTAGCTTATAAGCTTTTTCTTTGGCTTCCGCGCTCTGGCTTAAAATGCCTTTGGGGAAAAAGAGATTTTTGCCCATTTCCGAAAGCATTTCAAATAAATAAGGATTCCCCTGTGCGATGATCCGGTTGAGGTCCTGCGCAATAGGATTCATGTATTTACCTCCTTGTACACTGATGTCGCATATGGTACTATTAACATCTCAATAAACAACCTTGCCAGGAATAGTAACACTTTTTACCATACCAATAAAATCTAATAATAACAACTATTCTTACAATTCAGATCTTGTTATTTGCCTTATAGGAATGACCGTATACCTTTATATACCGCGGGATGGCAAATAAATTGGAGATCGGGTCGGTCTAGGTTATAAGGTTCAGCGTTCAGAGTTCAGAGGTTAACGCAGAACGCAGAACGTTGAACCATTAACGGTAAACGCTGAACCTTTGAACCCAACTTTATGATTATAGATGGAGCGTTTTGTCTAAAATTTTACCGCATCATCTATCATTATTTGCGCGATCTGTAAATTAAGATGGAGGAAGAACTGTCGCATTGCAAAATGGGAGTTGAAAATTGATAAAAAAACCCCGCTCTATAGTTGAGCGGGGTTCACCTTAAAATCAAAAGCTATGTTACCGGTTGCCTCTTTTGGAAGCTTTGAGCGGATTAACTTTTGCTTTGCTGCCGTTAGAAATTTTGGTAACATGAGAAGCAATGTTGCAATCTCCGTTTTTCCACTTTAACGCAGGATCAGGACAAGCCGTGCAGTACCATCCGGCCGAAAATTCCGAACCACGATTGCAGCCATTACATTTCTCTACGATTTCATGGCAAATCCCGCCGTTGTAAGAACACCCCTTTGCATTCATAAAAGGGCAATCAAAACCTTTTCTGATCGTTGTACACTCCATTGGAACCACCCCCTTTCTTTCATTTTGGATTCACTAAAAAAAAGGCCCGGAGACATCTGCTCCCGGCCCAGCAAGACAGGTAACAAAATTTTTCGGGAATATAACCGTGTACCTTTATCTTGTCAACAATAAATTTTAGTGGCTTAACGGCAAAGTTCATGTATTAAGAGTACTTGATTTTTAATTGCTAAATTGACAATTTATCATTAACATATGATGAATTCTTAAAAAATCGAATTCATCAACCTTAACTAGCAGAGGAACAAGCACTATATGCCCATACAACAAGCAATTGAGGTTCTAAAGATAGAAGCTGAAGGCATTTTGAAAATGGCTGACCGCATTGATGACAATTTTACCAAAATGGTTGACCTTATCTGTAATTCTAATGGCCGTGTAATCGTCAGCGGTATCGGTAAATCCGGTATCGTTGGCCGCAAAATTGTCGCTACTTTAAACAGTACCGGAACAAGATCTCTGTTTTTGCATCCGGCCGAGGCCATGCATGGAGATCTTGGCGTGGTCTGCCGGGAGGATGTTTTCCTGGCTCTTTCCAATAGCGGCGAAACCGATGAGCTTAGCAGTCTTATCCCCAGTGTCCGTAAAATCGGGTGTAAAATTGTCGCTTTTACAGGCGACAAAAATTCCACCCTGGCCCGAAACAGCGATATCGTCCTTGATGTCGGTGTCGAGCGGGAAGCATGTCCTTTAGGCCTTGTTCCCACAGCCAGTTCCACCGCCCTCCTTGCCATGGGAGATGCTCTTGCAGTGGTTCTCCTTAACAAGAAGCATTTTAATGCCAGCGATTTTAAAAAGATCCATCCCGGCGGTACACTCGGCCAGCGCCTTTCCAGCCAAGTTAAAGACATTATGTTAACCGGAACATCCATACCCCGGGTTGCTGAAGGGACTTCCCTGGAAGATGCTATCCGGGAAATCAATCGCTTGGAATTAGGGGCCGCCTTTGTTGTAAGCTCTGATGATATCCTTGTCGGTATTATCACCGATGGTGACTTAAGGCGTTTTCTTTTTAATAACAAATCGGTTATGGGGAAAAATGTTGAAGACGTCATGAGTAAAAACCCACGAATAGTTAGCCCTGGTTCGCCTGCCTTTGATGCCCTGAATATGATGGAGAAATACCAGATCACAGTACTGCCCATAGCAGATTCTGATAGAAGGGTTCTGGGAATTTTGCATTTGCACGACATTTTAGGTAAAGGCGAGTTTAAATTCAACGGCACCTAACCCGGACAAGCCGGAACTAAAAACTATTTGCCAACAAGGCTCGAAGACACTAATGTCAGTTATCAGTTTCCCTTTACTGATCATTTTTCACTGATAACTGTTCATCCGTGACAGCCTTGGTGTCTTCGTGGCAATAAAAAAGCTTCGACATAAAAACATAAATTACATAACCAAGGAACTGAGCAAAGAGGATATTATGAGTTACGCAGACTTTGACACCACGATACCGACCCTCGGTAAGGCCAAAATACCATCACCGATCCAAGGAGGGGACAAAGGGGCATTCAGCCGAAGCTTTGTAAAGGACTCCGAAAGGATTATAATCGATGTAAAATTAGATGACCTGATAACGCTGGCTGAAAAAGGAAAAGACTTTCCTTCTTTTGAACTTGCCGGGCCCCGAAGTAAAATATATTTCGATCCCAGCAAATTAAGATGCGCCCTGGTAACATGTGGCGGATTATGCCCCGGTTTGAATGATATCATTCGGGCTATCGTTCTGGAACTGTTCTACGGTTACGGCGTCAAGAACATTTTGGGCTTCAGGTACGGCCTTCAGGGTTTTATTCCAAAATACGGGCACGATGTCATAGAGCTTCACCCTGAAAATGTTGGCAACATTCTCGAAATGGGCGGTTCCATCCTCGGCTCTTCAAGAGGTCCTCAGTCGATCGACGAAGTTGTCGATACTCTGGAGAGGATGAACGTCGGCATCCTGTTTATGATCGGGGGAGACGGGACGCTTATGGCTGCGACCAAGATAGCAGATGCCGTCACCGCAATGGGCCTGAAAATAAGTGTTATTGGCATCCCCAAAACCATCGATAATGATATCTACCTGGTATCGAGATCTTTTGGTTTTGAAACCGCTGTCGATGTAGCCACCAAGTCTATTCAGGGAGCCCACAACGAAGCTGAGGCCTATCCCAACGGTATTGGTCTGATCAAGCTGATGGGCAGGCATTCGGGTTTTATCGCCGCGACCGCCGCCCTTGCTCAGCAGGATGTAAATTTTGTACTGATTCCGGAAGTCGATTTTGACATGGAAGGCCCCAAAGGACTCTTAAGTGCCCTGGCCGAACGTCTGAAGCTCAGAAGGCATGCTGTGATTGTTGTGGCAGAAGGGGCCGGCCAAAAATATTTCGAAAGCAAGGACGTTGACCGTGATGAGTCCGGAAACATCAGGCTTAAGGATATCGGAGTCTTTCTGAAAAATAAAATAGAATCCTATTTTAATTCCAAAAATATGGAAATATCCATTAAATATATTGATCCCAGCTATACGATAAGGAGCCTGCCTGCCAATGCCAATGATCGTGTATTCTGCAGTTTTTTGGGGCGGGACGCCGTACATGCCGGCATGGCGGGAAAGACAAAACTGCTTGTGGGCCGCTGGAACAACCATTTTATACTTCTTCCCATGAGTGCCTCCGCCGGCAAGCGCAAGCAGGTGAATCCCAAAGAAAAATTGTGGCTCAGCGTTCTGGGCGCCACCGGCCAGGGTTCGTTAAAAAACGATTAATCCCTCCTCCTTTCCTTTTTTCTACATGAGAAATCCGGATTAAGGAGACGATAGATCACATCTGCGTGTTTGCCGGCAGCCCCATGGTTTGACATTACAGCTTTTTTCGCCAAAGCTCCGATGCGCTCAGCAGCATCCGGGTTCGTAAAATAATATACAGCTTTTTCAGCCAGATCCTGCCCATCTTTTACCTGGATGCCGCCGCCTGTTTTATCGAGAAGCTCTTTGGCATCGAGGAAATCCTCCATTGAAGGACCGTACAGCACCGGTTTGCCCCAGGCGGCGGCTTCTAAAATGTTCTGCCCACCCAGAGGGACCAGGCTCCCGCCACAAAAAACGACTGAAGCGACACTGTAAACGGCCTGCAAATCTCCAATGGTGTCAATGATTACGATCGATGCCGTCCGCAAACCATTTCTGTTTAGATCTGTTCTGAACTGGCATGAAAATCCCCGGTCCTTAACCAGATTGGAGATTTGATGCGCCCGCTTTACATGCCTGGGGGCGATAATAAGCAGGGTTTCGGGTACGGATCGGAGAATTTTTTCATAAACATCGAGAACGATTTCTTCTTCCGAGCTGCGGGTACTTCCCGCCACAAAAACAGGCTGGCCTGCTTTCAAGCAAAAAAGCCTCTCCATTTTTGTTTGCACAGATGTATCCACATTTTGAAGCAGAAGATCATATTTAGCATTCCCGTTTATTGCGATTCTTGCTGGGGGTGCTCCCATCATTTCTATCCGTTTCGCATCAGCCTGGTATATCATGCTAAAGGCGCTAACATGTTTTAATGCGGCCTTCATTAATGGTCGAATCTTTAAGTATCCCTTTATGGAGCGCACTGAAATTCTGCCGTTCACCAGGGCTGTTTTTATCCCCATTCGTTTGGCCTCAAGCAGCAAGTTCGGCCATATTTCGGTCTCCAGGCAGACCAGAACGTCCGGCTCAAGAGTTGCCAGGGCTTTGCGAACAGAGATGACAAAATCGACCGGTGCATATATGCAAACAGCACGTGATCCCAGCTTGTCTTTGGCAAATGCCTGGCCATGTTCTGTCGTGGTTGAAAGGATGACGGCGCAATCCGGCATCAGCAGAAAAAGAGATTCAATAACGGCCATAGCGGCACTTACCTCTCCCACTGAAACAGCATGAATCCAGATTCGAGGCGATCCGGCAATGCTCTCTACAAGTTCGTCAGCGTATAGTCCCAACCGCTGGTTCAAATTGTCGCTATAGCGGCCGCTGAGGCGTGTATACAACCAGAAGGGCGGAAAAAAGGCTATAAAGATGATAGAACTAAGGAAGCTATATACTCTATAGGCCAGGTTCATTAGGTTGAGTTTCGGGTTGCGAGTTACCCAGGCTTCGCCTGAAGGCTACGCCGGGCAAGCGGGTTACGAGTTACGGGTTACTGTTTGTCCCGCTAAATTTCGCCGGATCATTTAACTGGGGACTGCTGACCACTGATTGCTGTTCACTGCTTACCGGCTCGTTTCGTTCTAACTCGACAAAACCCCTGCCTTTAATTTGAAGAATAAATAATTTTTTGCGTACATCTCCGTTGCTGTCGAATGAAGTTAGACCGGTTACCCCTTCGTAGTTGTTAAGCTGCATGAGTTCTTTTTTAAGCGCGCTTCTATATCGAATTTCAGGCCGGCTTACCATTTTTAATAGAATCATAGCAGTGTCGTAGGCGACGGCCTCAATGAATCCCGGGTTTTCCCCGTAAGTCTTTCGGAAATCTTTAACAAAGTCTTTTACATTAGCTGAATCGCTCTGTGCAAAAAAACCATCCGTCAATATGGCACCCTGAGCATATTGACGCGACATCTCGATCAGACTGTCGGAATGCCACAAATTAGTGCCGAAAAGATAGGTGTCCTGAACATCATAATATGCCAGTTGAGGTATAATTAGTCCGGACTTCGTGGGTGCATCAGGGATGAAAACGGCATCAAAGTCAATAATTGGTTCAGGTTCTTCTTCGTTTTTTTGATCAGCATCTTTTGTTTGCTGATCAGCCGGCTCTTTATCCGGTTCTTCCGCTTGGTCATTATCATTGGTCTTGTTTGCAAACCGGAAGTCCATACCGATAAAATTATCGATCGGGTCCAGATCATTTTCGTCCTCATAGGCCTGATTCATCTCGGCTTTAATAGCCTCGGGTACCTCATAATAAAGCCCCACGAGTTTTTTGATGGGATCGGCAAAATCAGTATGTGTCGAGTTGTATGATTCAAGGCCGACAATTCTGCCTCCATGGGCAAGCACTTCATCCCAGAATAAATTCATAAAGGTCGTACCATAATTTTCGTCCGGATAAAGAATTGCAAAACGTTGCAGCCCGAGCGATTCAACGGCAAAAGATAAAAGGGCTTTTACCTGCATTGTGGGGGTAAAAAAATTTCTGAAGACATAATCGCCGATCTGAGTAATATCTTCTTTTTGGGTTAAAGTGATGATGGGGATCCCGCTGTGCTGAGCCTCCGCACCAGCGGTTTCGGCTGTAACCAGCGGACCGATAATGGCGGCGACGTTCTCTTTGAACAGTTCTTTTACAGCATCAGCGGCTTTATCAGGATCGGACCACGTGTCTTTAAAGATTATCTTGATCGCATGGTCGACATTTTGGGAGCTGAAACGGTTCAAGGCAAGTTCAACTCCTTTGAGTGCCCGGTTGCCGTAAGCTCCGTAACGGCCGCTAAAAGGCAGCAAACAGCCTATGGTGTAGCGGCTATAGACAGACTTTTTGCTGATCGTTTCAAGCAGACTTTGAGCCTGCTGGCTGCTTGCATGACCCGGGAAATTTTCGACAAAGATCGACAGAACTCTTTCAGCATCCTCGTACTCTTCTTCTTTCAGGTGGTTGAGCCCTAGCTGGTACAAAAGATAACCGGCCGGGAACCCCTCCTTCGTGCGGTCTAAAAGAAAGACGAACTCTTCTGAATCAAGCTGTGCAACAGCCTCCTCTATCCGGGAAATAACACCCTTTTTTTCTGAATCCTTTGCTTTTTTATATGCCAAGACATAGTTAGTTACGGCATCTACCGGGGAGCCCATGGCTAAATAAGTATCCCCCAAAAGTAGATGTGTTCTGAGATAAGGTGCGCTGGGAACAGTTCCTTTGAGAAAGTCGGCCGCCTGTTCGATAACTTCTGAGTACATGCCTTCGTTGTAATAGCTTATCAGGATTTCAACCCGGGCATCTTCGGCAAATGAACTGCCCGGATATGCGTCAAGCAGTCGTTGGTAAACATCACGCGCCTTCGAGTGGCTGCCAAGGGCCGTATGGATAGTCCCTATTTTAAAAAAAGCGCCGGCGGCCTGCGGCCCGTCCGGAAACCGGGCAAGATATTCATGATAGACCTCTGCGGCTTGCTGGTAAGATTTTGCCTGAAACAATTTCTCAGCCTGTGAAAAGAGTTTCTTGCCAAGGCCGGCTTCTTCGGGAACAGTTAAAACAGTTGTTTTGGGCAGACAGCCTCCCAAAACGATCTGCAGCAGCAGCAGTATTATGGTAATTGGCTTTGTGGGATTCATTCCTAAAAACGTCTGTGGTTTAATCAATGTTTTATGTTTGATGACGCACTGATATTACATGCATTATCACTCCGATATGATACTTACTCTGATTTTACAACAAAGGCAAGATCAACCTATAAAAGTTTGGCAGGATAGCTCCCCTATACCGCGCCCTGCAGGGGGGATATAGGGAAGCTATATAAAAACAGCTTAAATCTTTAGCGGGCGCGCAGCACTGCCGAGCGACAGAACCTTCGCCCTTTAGGGCGCGGAGCTTCATTCCCGGCAGTTAATTATTGGAAATCTGCATAAATTCTCCATGATAATCGCGGCTGACCCTTGCCAAATACTCAATGAAAGTGATATGAGTTCGAAGATAAGGAGTCGCGGACAAAAAGGTTGCATTTTCTAAGGGTCGAGGCGCCCGCATGGCAAGGCACGAGGAGAGTGAATAGCATTATTATGGAAACTGATCATTCAAAGCAAACTTCCCGGTTGTCGACAGAAAATAAAGCAGGCAGTGATACCGAACAAAAACTTGAAGATTTACGACGTCAAATCGACGGCATTGACCGTCAAATCGTCGCTCTGCTTGCAAAACGTCAAGTTGAGGTCCAGAGTGTATTATCCCTGAAAAAAACATATAATATTCCAGTCTACCATCCGGCGCGGGAAGAAAACCTGATCTCCGACCGGCGTACTCAGGGAGATGATGCCGGACTCGACCAGGATTACGTTGAAGAGCTTTTCCGACTTATCCTGCGCCAATCCCGGGCGGAACAAACAGCTCGACTGGCTAAAAAAGGTATCCGTGACGGTGCAACCGTTCTTCTCGTCGGCGGCCGGGGCAGCATGGGACAATACTTTTGGCGATGGTTTTCCGATGCCGGTTACAAAGTACGCCTCCTGGATCAAGACGACTGGCCGCAGGTCGGCAAACTGTGCGCCGGCATTCAACTGGCGATAATCAGTGTGCCCATTGAAGTAACCGGCGCAGTGGCCTTGAAACTTGGGCCGCATCTGCCTGCTGATTGTGTTTTGGCTGATATTACCAGTATCAAGCAACCAGCTTTAACTGCCATGCTGGAAGCTCATCAAGGACCGGTTGTCGGTTTGCATCCGTTATTTGGTCCGGCCACTTCAACCATGGACAAGCAGATTGTTGTGGTCACTCCCGGCAGGGGTCATAAGGATTGCCAATGGCTGATCGACCAGTTCAGCATCTGGGGCTGCATTCCCCTGGAAGTAGAAGCCAAAGAGCATGATGATATTATGGCCATCGTTCAAACGCTGCGGCATTTTGCAACTTTCGCGTTTGGTCAGTTTTTGTGCCGCTGTAATATCGATCTGGCTCGCACGCTCGAATTTTCCAGTCCCATTTATCGTCTTGAGCTGGGAATGGTGGGACGGCTTTTCGCCCAAGACCCCTGGTTGTACTCTGAAATCATATTCGCTTCTCCTCAGCGGCGCGTCCTTTTGAAAGATTATCTGGCCTCTGTGGCAGAAAATCTTTTCATGATCGAAAAGGGTGATAAAGAGATGTTTTGCACTGAATTTAAAAAAATCGCAGACTGGTTCGGCTCTTTTAGCGAACAGGCCATGCGGGAGAGTACTTATTTGATTGATAAGTTGATCGATCGTTTCTAACATACAATCGCGCAGCGATTGTATAATGGGTTTATCTGATGAACGCAGACCATAAAAAAGACTTTGTCGATGTGGCCGTATTGGAAAATATCATCGAAGCACAGGTGATTGAATCCATTCTGACTGAACAAAATATTCCCCACCGAATTCGCTCATACCATGATACGGCTTATGACGGTCTGTTTCAGGTTCAAAAAGGGTGGGGGCAGTTATGCGCTCCGCATACTTACAAACAGGAGATACTTGACATTCTTTTCGATATAAGGTCTCAAGACCTCTAAAAAACGTACCCTTTTGTCCAATTCCGGCATTAGGTTCAAATTTTAAACTTGTTACAAAGGAGATTAAGCCATGTCTGAAAAAAACCTCGGCAAGCAGAAAGACTTTGAAAAAGCCCTTGAGATTGGCCGCCCGCCGAACGTGGTAAAGCTTTTTCCGAACTCAAAAGCACTGATTGTCAGCGGAAAGTATATTGACCGGGCCATGCTCGCAAAAGGCAAAGCTATCTCCATGGCCGCCAACGGTCGCAACAACTTTGTGATCAAAGGCGCCCTGCGTGCCGCCCAAAGAGCAAATGCCGTCATTATTATTGAAATTGCCAAGTCGGAAGGTGGGAGCAACGCCTATTGCGCCGTAAATTACTGGAACATCGCCAGACAAGTAGATGCCCTGTGCAATGAAATGGCTATCACCATTCCGGTGGCCATCCACGCCGACCACTACGGCATCAAGAATTCCGCAGATATCGAAGCCGCAAAAATTGAAATTCCAACACTCTTTGAAGCCGGTATGACATCCATTGCCGTCGATGCATCCCATATGCCTGATGACCAGAACCTGCTGGCCAACCTGGAACTCAACCCTTTTGTTCCCCAATGGGCCGGCCTTGAAACCGAAGTCGGTGAAATTAAGGGTAAATCAGGTCTTTCCACCGTGGAAGAAGCCCTTTTTCTGATACAGGGCCTGAACGCTCATGATATTTTTCCGGACTGGATCGCTTTGAACAACGGTACCACCCATGGTATTGAAGCAAGCGATGAGGGCATCCAGATAGATTTAACCACCCAAATCCATGAAGCACTGGCAAACTATCATATATCCGGCGCCCAGCACGGCACCTCGGGAAACAGTTCTGACAGGTTGAGAGCCATTGCCGCCCAGACCCGCACCACCAAAGCTAATGTCGCCACAGCCTTGCAGATGATTTCCTGGGGCCTGGAAGTCAATGACTACGGCAACGCCATCCTTGACGATGCCGGTAACTTTATCAAGGTTAAAGACCAGGGTGTCACGGAAGAGGTATGGGCTGAAATGGTTGCCTATGCCCAGGCGCATGAGATTAAAGGCGGAGATTATAAGAAACTCAACCTGCCCTTTGAAAACAAACTTTTAGGACAGCCCCGGCCGATCAGGGAGCGGATGGCCAAACGCGTCGAAGATTTTATTTATAATATGCTGGTTAATGTACTTAACGCCCAGGATACGGCATTGCTTGCCATCGAAGCCATCCTTGCGGCGGGAACATATGCCCCGGAGCCCAAAGCCACCCGCATTGAAGATCCGGCTGAGTGGACTTTTGAAAAGATTATCCGGAGGGCAGAGACGATAGACTCCGATAAGGGGCCGGAGGGAGATTTCGACGATTAATGCGAAAAAAAGAGTATTGTCATTATTGCGGAGCTAGACTAATCGAAAAATTTTGCGAAGGTGCTCTGCGCCTTTTTTGCAACCGCTGCCAAGAACCAATTTATGAAAACCCCCTACCGGCCACATGCCTGGTGGCTGTGGACAGTAAAGACAGGGTGCTGCTGGTCAAACGCAGCGTCGAGCCTAAAAAAGGATTCTGGTGCCTTCCGGGCGGATTCATGGAGCTTGGCGAAACACCTGAACAGGCGGCTTTAAGAGAACTAAAAGAAGAAACCGGGCTCGCGGGCCGGATAGAAATGCTCATAGGAGTTTACGCCAACCCCAGCGTCCTTTATCATACCGTTCTCATGGTCGGCTATCTGGTAAAGAGCTACAGCGGCACCCTTATTGCCGGTGACGATGCCATTGATGCCGCCTTTTTCCATTATGACAGGCTGCCGGAGATCGCCTTTGAAAGCCATATAAATTTTATCCGGATCTATCATGCCGCTTATGCAGCTTGAAATTACGGCTCTCTATTTATAAGTAAATGGGCAATAGGGGAATTTTTTTATAAAGTTTAGTCTGGTAGCGGAATGGATGATTATCCATGCAGCGATCTGGAACGAAAACTTCCCGACTCCTCAAGTAAATAATTTATCGCACTAATTTCTTTTCTAACCCAAAATTTCTTTAGCCTCTTCCCACAGTTTTTCTTTTTCTTCTTGAGAAACGGATTCTATGTTCTGCCGCTTTTCTAAAATAACCTTTTCCATATGCTTAAAGCGTTTTTCAAATTTCTTGGTAGAACCGGTCAGCGCTGTTTCGGGGTGGATACGGGCAAACCGGGCGATATTTACAAGTGTAAAAAGAACGTCGCCAAACTCCAGTTCTGTCCGCTCCCGGTTTTCCCCGTTTTGACGGTCCTTGGTCAATGCGGACTTGAATTCAGCCCATTCCTCTTCGACTTTTTGGATGACACCCGCAATATCATTCCAGTCAAATCCTGTTTTGGCAGCACGCTCTGAAATTCTGTAAGCGCGCATTAAGGCCGGAAGCGTGGCCGGAATCGAGTCTAGCATTGATGTTTTGAGATCATCATTCTTTTCTTTGATTTTAATTTTGTGCCACTGTTCACGTACCTCCTCAGTGCCGGCAACTTTGCTGCTGCCAAAAACATGGGGATGGCGGCGAATCATTTTCTCGGTATTTACGGCAGCTACTTTATTAATATCAAAATGTCCCATCTCCCGATAAAGATGAGCGATGAAAATGATATGAAACAGTACATCGCCAAGCTCTTCGCAAACATTATCAGGGTTTCCCGATTCAATGGCGTCGATCAACTCGTAGATTTCTTCCGCCAGGTAAACCGCCAGGGTTCGGGGGGTCTGCTGCTTATCCCAGGGGCATCCGTCTGCCCCTCTTAACGTTTCTATCAGCTTGAGTACCGCATCGATTCCCATTATTTTATTTTTTTCCAGGCTTTTTTAAGTTCCGCTAGTTTGGCTGTAAAATTATGCTTCATATCTTTGGAAACAACTTTAGCCATTTTTTCGGAAATCAAGGTAACATGGGGGGCGAGCAAGGAATTTTTGATGACAGGTGCATTCTTGGGGAGAAAGGCGGTAAGGGTAATCAGTAGCACCGAGGCAATCAGTATCCCTTTGGTAATGCCGAACCCGGCTCCGCAAATGCGATCAACCCAGCCCAAAAAGGCGATATTAAGGACATATTTGATGACCACGCCCAGGATGCTGATAATGATTAAAATTCCACAAAAAATGATTAAAAAACTTAATATATTAAGATATGCAGGATTGGATATCCATCTTGATAAGGGTCTTGCAAGCACCATATAATAACTGTAAGCGGCATAAAATCCGCCCAACACACCGATAATAGAAGACAATTCCTTAATAAGCCCTCTGAAAACACCTCTTATTACACAAAAAACTAAAATTATTATAATTATAATATCAAAAAAATTCATAATATATATTCATAGCGTCCGCTGAACGCTGATCCCAATTATATAAATAAAAAGAAAAATATTGATAAATTACTAACATTGAACTTAATTGCCCGAAAACATGTATAAATTTAATAAAATAGATTAGGCTTATAAATTAGCAGAGCATATTTTTTGAGTCAAGGTGTTTTTCTTTGGTTCTTCTCCAATTTCTTTTTGATATGTACCTGAAAATTGAAGTTTGCAATCACTTTAAAAGGTATGATATAAAAAAAACCAATTATGGATAATAATTCAGACAACCAGCCCACCAGATTAACTTTTCCTGACAATGATCTGGCTAAACAACTTTTTGGTGATTATAACAGCAACTTGCAAAGAATTGCAGCTGCTGTTGATATTGCCATTCACGCCAGAGGCAACACGGTGTTTATTCAAGGAGACCGTATTGCCGCCGACTTGGCAAAAAATGTGCTTAATCAGCTGTACGGCTTGTTAAAAGAAAAATTTCCGATTTACCCCAATGATGTCGATTATGCCGTCAGAATTCTCAGCGCGGATGATAATATCAAGCTTAAAGATATTTTTCTGGATACGGTCTACGTTACTTCAAAAAAACGTTCCATAATCCCCAAAAGCCTTGCGCAGAAGGAATATATTGACGCCATTCGCAACTACGACATGGTTTTTGGAATAGGGCCGGCCGGTACCGGCAAAACATATCTGGCCATGGCGATGGCGGTTTCAGCTCTTTCCAAAGGAGAGGTTGACCGCATCATTCTTGCCCGCCCGGCAGTCGAAGCGGGTGAAGCGCTCGGTTTTCTACCCGGAGATCTTGCCGAAAAGGTTAACCCTTATTTAAGACCCCTTTACGACGCACTTCATGATATGATGCGCTTTGAAAAAGTGTCGACCCTGATTGAAAAGAGTATAATCGAAGTAGCGCCCCTTGCATTTATGCGGGGCAGAACCTTAAACGACTCGTTCATCATTCTGGACGAAGCCCAAAATACAACTTCCGAACAGATGAAGATGTTTTTAACTCGCATAGGATTCAATTCCAAAGCTGTCATCACTGGAGACATAACCCAGATAGACCTTCCGTCTGGCAAGCCTTCAGGGCTGATTGAAGCCAAAAATATCCTCCAGGGCATAGATGATATTAAAATCATCTTTTTTTCCAAAAACGATGTTGTCCGGCATGGACTTATCCAGAAAATTATCAAAGCCTATGAAGATCTGGACGCAAGCAGGGAGAACTCAAAGCATCAAGCGGGATAAAAATTACGAGAAGTTATGATCACGGAAAAAACCAAAATCTTGTTTGAAAAGTTTTTCGGCTCCAGCAGTTATGTTCGCTGGAGTATTCTTATTGCTGTTACCATAGTATTTACCATTTTTCTCTACCCGAACATGGTTATTAAAACTCATATCTATAAACTGGGAGATGTTGCTGAAAAGGATGTCAAGGCAACCAAAGATTTTTTAATCGAAGATAATGATTCCACAGGAGCCAAGCGCCGCGAAGCAGTGGACATGGTATTAACGGTTTACGATTATGACGCCGGCCTGGCTGCTAAAATCAGCCGCAATGTTAAAACAGCCTTTGAAGATCTTCGGGCGGTTGCCGAAGCTGAAAAAGAGAGCCAAATCAAAAATACATCAGAAACGACCAATACCGGCGCAGTTCAATCCGGCGACAGGAAAAAATTGATTCATGAAAATATCGGAAAGATGAAAAATGATTTTGAAGAAAAAATCGGCATTACTGTCAGCGGCGATGCCTATAAAATTCTTGAAAATGAATCTTTTTCCGAAACAATCGCAGATCTCATCACCAGAATTATTACAGAAATTTTAGATAACGGCGTGGTAACCAACAAAGAACTCCTCCTTAGAGAAATCGATAAAGGGATAGTTTTAAGGGATATCGAAACAAAAACAGAAAAAACGGTCAACAAATTAAAGCTTTTTTACGGCCTCGACCAGGCTGAAACCATGGTCAGAATTATCGGCCAGCCCCTTCTCAAAAATAAAAATTATACCATAAAAAACCTGATCGTCGATTTTGCTCAAAAGCTGATGCAACCCAATATAACCTTAAACAAAAACGAAACCGAGGAACGCAAGCAAAAAACCGCTTTAGAAATCAAGCCGAGCCTTTACAGGATAAAAGCCGGAGAAATGCTTTTGCGCGAAGGTGAAAGGGTTGCCAAAATACATCTTTTAAAACTGCAAACCGGCCAGGACAGGATGCAAAACGAACAGATGCTGGCAAGCGGCATCGGCGCAGCCATGATTATTTTTAGCATGCTTGTGATGACATATATGCTCCATTTTAAGCATCAAGGCCAAATCGATCGTAATCAAAACAAAAATTTGCTGTTCATTGCCAGTGTACTTATTACCTTTTTTTTCATTGCCAGAATATCAGCATCTTTATCTGAATCGATGGGCCATTATGCACCATTTGATATATCCGCTTCATCAGTGGTCTTTGGTATTCCCCTGGCTTCAGGCGCCATGACCGTTTGTTTGTTTGTGGGGCTTGACATTGCCATTCCCTTTGCCATGCTCCTTGCCATCGGAACGGCAGTCATCTTTCAAAACAGATTTGATATTTTTATATATTTTTTGATTAGCGGTTCAATGTCAGCCTACTGGATGCAGAGCTGCCGGGAGCGTAAAGTCTTTGTCACGGCAGGCTTAAAACTTGGTCTGTTGAATGTGGCTCTGGTAACGGCATTAAATGGTTATATGGCTGATTTGGCGGGTTTTAATCTCCTGTGGGACTGGGCCTTTGCGCTTTTAGGTGGTATCGGCGCAGGGATCGTTACCGCCGGTATGGCCCCGCTGGTAGAAATCGCATTTGACTATACTACTGATATTAAGCTGCTTGAACTGGCTAACCTTGATCAACCTATTCTACGTAAACTGATGTTAGAAGCTCCCGGAACCTATCATCATTCTGTAATCGTAGGTTCCATGGTCGAAGCGGCGGCGGTTGAAATCGGAGCCAATCCTTTGCTTTCCAAAGTATGCGGATATTACCATGACATCGGTAAAATCAACAAACCCCTGTATTTTATTGAAAATCAGATGGACGGTATCAATAGACACGATAAGCTGGCACCGTCCATGTCAAGCCTTATCCTGATTTCTCACGTCAAAGACGGTGTTGAAATAGCAAAGCAGAACAGGCTGGGACAAACAATTATTGACACCATCAGACAATCCCATGGAAAAAGTCTTATCAGCTTCTTTTATGAAAAAGCCAAAAAGCTAAAAGGAGAGGATGCCGTTAAGATTGAAGACTACAAATACCCGGGTCCAAAACCTCAAACACGGGAAGCCGGCCTTGTCATGCTGGCAGATGTTGTTGAAGCCGCCTCCAGAACCATGGCAAATCCAACGCCTTCCAGAATCCAAAAGCATGTGCAGGACCTGATCAACAAGGTTTTTTCGGACGGTCAGCTTGACAATTGTGAACTGACTTTGAAAGACTTGCATAACATTGCTAAAAGTTTTAACAAAATATTAAGCGGAATATACCATCACCGCATTGAATACCCCGAGCAAGCCTTTTTGAATAACGGAAAGGGGAAAAATGGGAGTCCTGATCGACAACCGCCAAAAAAGATACAAGATACCTCTGAAGAAAATAAAAAAAGAAGCCCAGGCCGTCTTAAGCGCCTTGGACTGTCCTGATGGAGAACTTTCCCTGCTTGTCGTTGACGATCCACAGATAGCAAAGCTGAATAGACAATATCTCAATCGACACGGCCCTACCAACGTTATCGCCTTTCCCATGCGCCAGGGCGAATTTTCAAATTTGACCCCGCAGCTTCTCGGCGATGTTGTTATTTCCGTTGAAACTGCTGCAAGCGAGGCGAAAAATTCAGGTATCAGCATGCAGGAACGTTTTACGCAACTTCTGGTGCACGGCGTCCTGCACCTGTTTGGCTACGATCATGAAGAGAGCAAACAGCAAGCGCGCAGGATGGAAGAAAAGAGCAATGAACTAATCAAATTACTAGAGAATAGTTAGGGAGATTCACAGATGGCTGGATTAGCTGTAAATGTCGACCATGTCGCCACATTAAGAGAGGCCAGAAAAATAAACTACCCTGAGCCGGCCGCAGCAGCTGTCCTGGCGGAACTGGCCGGAGCAGAAGGTATTGTGGTTCATCTGAGGGGAGATCGGCGCCACATACGGGATCGCGATGTCAGAATCTTGCGCAAAATTGTTCAAACCAAGCTTATTCTTGAAATGGCAGCAACCAGTGAAATGGTTGGGATTGCGCTCGATATCCAACCCGATATTGTCACCCTGGTGCCGGAAAAGCGCGAAGAGTTGACAACCGAAGGCGGACTGGATCTTATTGTGCACAAAAATGCTATTGCCGAAACCGTGGAAACACTTCAAAATGGCGGTATAACTGTAAGTATATTCATCGATCCCAATCCGGAACAGGTAAAGCTGGCCCACCAGGTCAATACCGACATGATCGAAATCCATACCGGAGCATTTTGCGATACAAAGACGAATAACAAACGACGCCAGGCATTTGCCAACATTGTCGATGCCGTTAAACTCGCCCGCAAGCTGAAGTTAGGCATCAATGCCGGTCATGGGCTGTGCTACAACACCATAAAAGCTTTCAAAGGTCTGAACGAAATCGATGAATTCAGTATCGGACACAGTATCGTCTCAAGAGCCGTGCTGGTAGGCATGGAAAGGGCGGTTAAGGAAATGCTGGATTTGGTTAAGGCACTCTGATCCGGGTTAAAGCAGCTGGAGAAAAAAATGTATCTTGTCACCGCAGCGGAAATGCAGGCCATGGACCGCAAAACCATGGAATCTTTTGGCATCCCAGGCATTGTTTTGATGGAAAACGCCGGCCGGGGGGCAACACAAATCCTTTTCAATGCATTCGGCGATCTTAACAATGAGAAGGTCGGCGTTGTAGCCGGCCGCGGAAACAACGGTGGAGACGGTTTCGTCATAGCGCGTTATCTTGCCCAAAAAGGGATCCCTGTCACCGTATATCTGCTGGCCGACAAATCGTTGGTGAAAGGCGACGCTGCCGCCAACCTCAAGCTCCTCTCTTCCCTAGGGGTTCGGGTGATCGAAATGCCTGACAAACAATCTTTCTTAGAACATCAGACCGCCTTGCGTCATCAGAGCCTCTGGGTGGATGCAATCTTTGGAACCGGTCTGAAATCAGACGTTAAAGGCTATTTTAGAAAAGTTATTGAGTTTATCAACAGTTCAAACAAACCGGTTCTGGCAGTAGATATACCTTCCGGCCTGAATGCGGACACCGGCCATCCTTGCGGTGTATGTGTTCGGGCTCATACCACTGCCACTTTCGCCTTTGCCAAAATCGGCCACATCATGTGCCCCGGCGCAGCTTACACCGGACATCTTGAAATTATCGATATCGGCATACCTTTTCATATCGCCGATGAAGTGAGACCCCGGCAACACCTTTTGACAAAAGATTTAATTTGCAGCGCTTTTGTGCCCCGGCCACCGGATGCTCATAAAGGCCATACCGGTCATCTTTTGATAGTTGCAGGCTCAACCGGTAAAGCCGGTGCTGCTGCAATGACAGCTTTATCCGCCATGCGGTCCGGTGCCGGCCTTGTCACCCTTGGAATTCCTGAAAGCTTAAACATAGCTTTGGAAACTCAGGTAATGGAGGTTATGACCTGTCCGCTTCCGGAAACTGCTGACGGCGCTATCTCAGAAGCATCGTTTGATATCATCCGGGAGCTCTTTTTAGACAAAAAATGCCTGGCATTAGGCCCCGGCCTCGGAACAGCACCCGCAACGCAGAAGCTCGTCCATCGAATTCTTACAGAATGCCGGTTGCCGGTTGTTATTGATGCCGATGGCTTAAACTGTTTAGCCGGCCACACCGGGATACTTCAAAAGCTAGACATCCCGGTCATCCTAACACCTCATCCCGGAGAGATGGCCAGGCTTATGAATACAACAACCGGGGAGGTGCAGCAGGACCGGATCGCTTGCGCCCGCAGCTTTGCAGCAGAGTTCAATGTCCATGTAGTACTTAAAGGCGCACGCACCGTTACAGCTCATCCTGACGGCAGCGTTTTCATCAATCCTACGGGCAATTCCGGGATGGCCTCCGGCGGCATGGGAGATGTGCTGACCGGCATCATCGCAGGTCTCATCACCCAGGGGTATCCTCCGGAATCAGCCACTAATATCGGTGTCTACCTGCATGGATCCGCGGCCGATGATCTGGCCGCAAAAAACGGCCCTTTTGGTTTTCTGGCAACCGAGGTGATGAACGCCATTCCTGAGCAGATCAAAAAGTTCGTAACATAACCCCGGAAAGTCGGAACCCAAAAATATTTATCGCGAAAACACGAAAAGCATATTTAAATTTCGTGTTTTCCTTCTTTCGTGTTTTTACCTCGTCGGGTGCTTCGCGCGTGGTTGTCTTTTTTTTACAATTGAGGAACAATAGTGGGTTATAATATATGCACGCTGCTAACATCAAATTACAATTAACCACCAATTCCCCGGAAGAGACCAGTCAGCTGGGGGAAAAAATCGGTCAGCGCATTCAAGCCGGTACGCTAATCGCCCTTTTCGGAGATCTCGGAAGCGGAAAAACAGTTTTTATCCAGGGGCTTGCCCGGGGGCTGGGTGTTCCGGCCGATTATTATGTAACCAGTCCGAGCTACACCTTGATCAATGAATATCCGGCCCGCCAGACACTCTTTCACGTTGACCTTTATCGTATCAACCATCCCGCCGATTTCGAAGATATTGGCCTTTATGAAATCATGCATAACAGCGGCGTTATGGCTGTCGAATGGGCTGACAGACTCCCTGAAGATCTTTTGGGGGAGCATCTCAGCGTAAAACTTGAAACTCCGGATATTGAATTACGCAACATTTACATAACTGCTTATGGACTTGAGCCGACAAATCTGCTAAAGGAACTCCAAAAAACTAAGGAGAAAAAGTACATATGGGTATAATTGTCCAAAAATATGGCGGCACGTCAGTTGCGGATATTGATCATATTCGCAATGTAGCCAAAAGAATTATAAAAACCTACGATCAGGGTGATAACGTGGTGGTTATTATCTCCGCCATGGCCGGCGTCACCGATGAATTAATAGATATGGCCATGCAGATTACCGATTCACCTGAAAAGCGCGAACTCGATGTTTTGCTTGCCACCGGTGAGCAGACCACCGCAGCCCTTTTGGCCATGACCTTGAAAGCAATGGGCTATCCGGCTATGTCTCTGCTTGGGCATCAGGCGGAAGTGCTCACCGACTGCGCATTCGGCAATGCACGCATTCTTGACATAGGCGCCGGCCGCATAAAGGACCTGGTGGACGAACGCAACATCGTTGTGGTGGCAGGCTTTCAGGGAATCGACCAGAATGGCAATATTACAACGCTTGGCCGCGGGGGGTCCGACACCACCGCCGTTGCCATCGCTGCGGTATTAAAGGCCGACAGCTGTGAAATCTATACGGATGTGGACGGTATTTATACCGCGGATCCCAATATCTGCAAGAAAGCAAAAAAAATTGATACGATTTCATATGATGAAATGCTGAATATGGCCAGCCTGGGGGCCAAAGTATTGCAGATCCGATCGGTTGGATTTGCAAAAATATATGACGTTCCCGTTCACGTCAGGTCATCTTTCAGTGAGGAGGAAGGAACCATGGTTATGAATGTAGATTGTGGTATGGAGCGACTGATGGTATCGGCGGTGACCCACGATAAGGATCAAGCCCGCATAACGCTGAAAAAGGTCCATGATCAGCCGGGCATTGCCGCCAAAATTTTTGCACCGATTTCCGCGGCAGGTATTATCGTCGATATGATCGTTCAAAATACCAGTGCCGAGGGACTTACTGACCTTACGTTCACCGTTCCAAAGGAAAGTTTTAAAACTGCCCTCGATATCCAGCGCCGGGTTGCCGAAAAAATCGGTGCCGAGGATGTACTGGGTGATAAAAATATAGCCAAGGTATCTGTTGTGGGCATTGGAATGCGAAACCATTCCGGCGTGGCTTCCAAGATGTTTACTGTGTTGTCCCATGAAAATATCAACATCATGATGATCAGTACATCGGAAATCAGAATCTCCTGCATTATCGAAGAAAAGTATACGGAACTTGCAGTACGCGTTCTTCACACGGCTTTTGGCCTGGATAAAGAAGAATAAGATTTTATGAGTCGCTTTAATACCGATCAGTTGATATTCGTTCTGGTACTGGCAGCAGTAATTATAGGTGTCACTCTCTACCGTTTTCTTCACCCTTTCTAACTAGATAATCCTGGTAGGAGGCTCCTGCTTCTCCCTGCAGCTTGCTGCCGGGAGATTCATTGGACCCGGACGCCATACCAGCAGTTATTTAAAAAGTAACACGTATTTTTTGCAAACATAAAAGGATAAATTGGGGTTTACTCTCTGGGGCAGGAAGTCTCCAGGCTCAGCAGTTTGGGCCCCTGCTTGATGATGAATTCATTTCCAACGGTCTCCCAAATCCAGCCTGAAAGACCGTACCCTCCCACCGGTTTCGACACAAAGGCGCTTACCCAGGTTTCTGAACGGGGCTGATTCACACCCACGGTACCGAAGCGTCCGTAAATAATTTCAGGCACCGGATGGCAATAGGGTTCACCCACCAGCTGTTCCGCGAAGCTTGCAGCGGTTTTGTTTCCGAAAATCGAAGCTCTCAGGCCGTAGCGATTATCCCGGGCCAGATTGAGGGCCTCTTCCGGCTTGTCAAAGGCGCTGAAAAACGTCACCGGCCCAAAGCTCTCTTCCTGCATACCCAGCATATCGCTGTGGGCGTCGATCCCGGTAATCCTGAGCCAGGACTGAATCGACGGCCTCTTTGAGCATCGCACCCCGATTGTAAGTCGGGATGATGACGCTTACTTTCCGGTTTTTGCTTTTTTCCATATCCAATCCGGCCAAACAAATAAATTTATCACGAAAGCACGAAAGTACGAAAACACGCAAGTAGAACATTCCATATAAAAACCGCTATAACCTTTAGAAGAGATTTTTTCAATAGGTTGTAGAAATTTCGATATGTATAAATAGTGGCTCCAATTATGCAACATCTCATCGGATTTTAAAATCAGAATGACAAAGAGTTTTTATTGTCGCAAAACCAATTTTGCATGAAATTGTTACGTTTAAGAACTTGACTTATTATGGGTATTCGTTAATAAATATTGAATTCATTTATTACGCTATATTTAGAATTTGAGATGGATTGCAATGAAAGGAGGTAAGGCAAAGATCCGAGAAATCAAGGTGTTAGGTTTTTAACCGTAACAGTTAGACCAATTAAAGGAGGGACAGATGAAGAAAATTTTGATTTTTGGAGTTGTGCTGGTGTTCGGCATGGCGCTTTTTATGGGCGCTGCCCCGACGACCGTACAGGCTGAAACAACCTTTATCACCATTGGGACCGGTGGCATTACCGGTGTCTATTATCCCACCGGCGGTGCCATTGCCAAAATCGTAAACCAAAAACGTAAAGAGTATGGCATTCGCTGCACCGTTGAATCCACCGGCGGATCGGTGTTCAACGTCAATGCCATTATGGCCGGCGATCTGGAGTTCGGTGTCGTCCAGTCCGACCGCCAGTTTCAGGCGATTCACGGCTCTCCTGATTCTGAGTGGGCCGGCAATCCGCAAAAAGATCTGCGTGCCGTTTTCAGTATCCATCCGGAATCGATCACCCTGATTGCTGCTGTTGATGCCGGCATCAAAAGTATCAAAGACCTAAAAGGCAAAAAGGTAAACATCGGCAACCCCGGTTCCGGTCAGCGGCAGAATTCCATTGATGCACTTGAGGCTGTGGGCCTCGATTACGAAAAAGACCTGCAGGCCGAAGGCATTAAGGCCGCCGAATCGGCCGGACTTCTGCAGGACGGCAGAATCGATGCCTTCTTTTACACGGTGGGTCATCCTAACGGGTCGATAAAGGAAGCAACTTCCGGTAAAAGAAAGGTCCGCTTTGCTTCCATCACCGGAGTTGAAAAACTGCTGGCAAAATACCCTTACTATGCCAAAGCTTTTATACCTAT